>CANMAT010000658.1 GCA_947494865.1 Deltaproteobacteria bacterium | reverse complement strand
CTCCGACCTCGAACAACTCCGCCGATGGGACCTCGCGGGGCGCTCCCCCACCGCGCCCGTGTGCTCCCCCGAAGAAGCCGTGCACACCCTCCTCCACGAACTCGAACTCCAGCGCGCCGACGCGCCCAAGACCCACCATGAAAGCGAGGATTGCTTCCGCTGACGTCGACGCCCGCGTGCGCCGCGAGGTGCTCCGCGCCGACTTCGACCACGTGCCCTCCGACGCCTGCGCGTGGGCTCACACCGACGACTCGCCCGCGCGCGACACCCTCGCCGATGCGCTGCGCTCCGCAGTCGCGCACGCGCTCACCGCCCGGCAGCGCGACATCGTCGAGTGGCACTTCTTCGAAGGGCTCTCGCAGGGCGCAATCGCGCGGCGCCTGGGCGTCACGCAGCAGGTGGTGCAGAAGGCACTCTACGGCGACACGCGCCGCGGGCGCCCCGTCGGAGGCGCGCTCCGACGGCTGCGCGAGGCCCTCACCCCGACGCTCGCCGCGAGCCCCTGAGCCATGGCACGACTCGGACCCGGAGGGCTGCGCGGAGCCATCGCCGTCGAGGCCGCGCGGCTCATGTACGAAGAGGGCGTAAAGCAGTACTTCACCGCCAAGCGCCTCGCCGCGAAGCGCCTCCTCGGGCGCGTAGGCGGTCGTCGCCTGCGCTACCGCCCGATGGACCTTCCCTCGAACGGAGAGATCCGCGACGCGCTCCTCTCGATCGCCGAGCTCGCCGAGGGCGACGGGCGCACCCGCAGACTCTTCGCCATGCGCGTGGTGGCGCTGCGCGCGATGCGCGCGCTCAGCGAATTCGAACCGCGGCTCATCGGAAGCGTGAGCACGGGCCACATTCGCCGCGGGAGCGACATCGACCTCCATGTGTTCACCGACGACCCCGACGCGCTCATCGCGCGCGTGAAGCAGCTCCGATGGGCCTTCGAAACCGAGCGCGTCACCATTCTCAAGTTCGGCGAGATTCGCGAGTACACGCACGTTCACGTGGCCGACGACTTCGAGGTCGAGCTCACCGTGTACGAGCGCCGCGAGATGCGCTTTCGCCCGCGCAGCAGCACCGACGGAAAGCCCATCGAGCGCATCAAGGCAGCCGCGCTCGAGGCCATGATCGCGCGCGACCACGCCGAGCCCTGGCGCCGCTTCGTCTCCGACGGCACGATCGTGGGCCTCGGCGAGCCCGACGACGACGACGACGCCACGGTGCGCGACCTCTCGTCGTTCGACGGAATGATCGCGGCCGAGGAGGCCGACGACGCCGACCCCGAAGACCTCCCGCGACCCGACGAGCTCCTCGACGACGACGCGCCCTACGAGCCGCTCGCGGGCTTCGAATCGGTGTAGCGATCAGAAGAGCGAAGACACCGTGTCGGTGGTGCGCCCGCGGGCCCACGTGAGGAGCGCACGCGTCTCGTCGACGAGCCACGGGTGATGCAGGTCGGCCGGGTGAATGGCCACGCGCACGCCCAAGCCCGCGCGGTGCCACGCTCGCGCGAGGCGTGCGTACGCGACGCTCGACACGCGCCGCCCCAGCGTGCGACTCGCGAAGTTGATCGCGGGCCTGAACGCCCTGTCGCCGCGCACGGGGCGATGCGCGAAGAGCTGATCTTCGACGTAGTCGACGCCGCGCGCGCGCAGCGCGGGGATGAGCCACGACCGCCGCGCCCACGCGGGCGGCACGAAGCCGTGCACCGGGAGCCGCAGGGCCCGGAAGAGCGCGAGGCCTCGATCGAGCAGCGCCTCCCCCGCGACGGCGTCGTAGGCCGCGAACTCGGCCTCGCCGGCCGACACCACGCGCTGCGCCACGAAGTGCCCCATGCCCTCGCCCGCGGGCGCGAGGTGGTAGTACCCGTGAAGAAAAACCTCGTGACCGTCGGAGGCGAGCGCGCGCAGCCGATCGCAGTACGCGCCGTCGTCGGCGAGCGGATGCCGGTGGTGAAACTCGGGCACCACCAGGAGCCCGGGCTTCACCCCGACCGCGTGGCACCAGCCCAGCGCGGTCTCGACCTCGTCGCGCCAGCGCGGCGACACGTCGTGAATCGACACGTGGATCATCGCGCCTTCTCTTGCAAACGCGACGCGTAGAGGGCGAAGAGCGCGTCGAAGTGCGCGTGCGCGGGCCGCACCCGCGAGGCCGCGCGGAGGGCCGCTGCGCAGAGCGCTTCGCGTGGCCGACCGAGTAGCCGCAGGGTGGCTACCGAGACTTCCACCGGAGTGGCGGCGGGCGGATATCGCTCCGAGGCGTCGGCGTCGGCGAGCTCGCCCGCGCCGCCCGCGTCGGGCACCACAACGGGCACGCCCGACGCGAGGGCCTCGGCGACCGAGAAGCCGAAGGTCTCGCACGCGCAGCCGTGAACCAGCGCGTCGGCGCTCGCGAGCGCCGTGGCGTACGCGCGGCGGTCGGCGACGAAGCCGCGGAAGTTGACGTAAAGCCCGAGTGACTTCGCGAGGGCCTCGAGGCGCGCGCGCTCGGGGCCGTCGCCGAGCACCACGACGGCCACCGGGCGACGCCGTTGGACCTCCGCGAGGGCCTTGAAAACAAGCGCCGCGCGCTTCTCGACGGCGAGTCGGCCGACCACCGCGACGAGGGCCGCGTCGGGGCGCCCGCGCTGCGCGCCGAGGAGCTCATCGCGAAGCGCCAGGTCTCGCAGGTCGGGAGAGAAGTCTTCGTGACGGATGCCGAAGGGCACACACGCCACGCGGTGGCAGCCATGCGCGACGAGCTTGTCGGTGAGCCACCGGCCCGAGCACACCGTCACGTCGAAGCGCGCCGTGAGCGCGCGCAGCGCGGCCCACGGCGGCGAGAGCGCGACGTCGGCCGCGCGGGCGCCGAGCACGCGTGAGAGCACGGGGCGTGCATAGGTGTCGATGAAGTCGGAATGGATCACCAGAGAACGCAGCGCCTTCGATCGATCCCGCGTGGCTACCAGAGCAGCCATGTAGGGCGACGAGGCTTCGAGCACGTCGGGGCGCTCGCGCTCGACGGCGCGTCGAACGGCGCTCGGGTTCCACAGCGCGTGGTAGCTCGGGTCGTAGGGCATCGCGGGGCCGCGCAGGCGCACCACGCGCCCGCCCTCGAGGGCCTGCTCCTCGTCGCGCGCACCGGGCGCGATCACAGCGACACGGTGCCCGCGAAGTGCTCCCTCGCGGAGCAGCTGTGTTAGGTACGCGCGCACTCCGCCCCCGCGCTCGGACCAGAACTCGGTGACATCGACGATCTTCACGACGGGCGAAGCTTCTACCAGACGACAGACTCGAGTGGGACGACGGCGATGATGAACGGTGTGAACGGCATGAAGTCTCGCAAGCTCACGCACGACGGATGGCCGCGCAAGGTGGCGATTCTCAGCGACTACGTTCGCCTCCCGTATGCCAACGGGGCCACCTTCGCCACGCAGTTTCTCTACCGCGAGCTCCTCAAGCGCGGCTGCGAGGTGACCATCATCGGCCCGCGCGACCCCGAGGCGCGGCCGCAAGACATGCCCGAGCGGCACATCTGTCTGCCGAGCGTGCCGCTGCACAACCACCCCGGCGTGTGG
>CANMAT010000657.1 GCA_947494865.1 Deltaproteobacteria bacterium | reverse complement strand
ATCGGCATCGACCTCTACGCCCCCTGGGACTCCCTTCCTACCCGCGCCCGCGACGAGATCCTCTACGGCGACGGCGACAGCTACCCCGGCGTGCTCAGCCTCCTCGAGCGAAAGAACCGCGCGGGCGCCCGCGGCCGCGGCCGCGACGACGACGACGACGACGACGACGGCGACGACATCCGCGGCACCACGGAGGCCCCCTGCGACGCCTGCGGCGGCACGCGCCTGTGCCCCGAGGCCCTCTCGGTGCGCCTCTCGGGCCGCACGATCGCCGACGTGTCCAAGCTCCCCGTGCGAGAGCTCCGGGCTTTTTGCCTCGCGCTCTCGCTGCCCGCCAAGGTGCGCCCCGTGGTGTCGCGGGTGCAGTCGGAGATCGTCTCGCGGCTGCAGTTTCTCGACGACGTGGGCGTGGCGTACCTCTCGCTCTCGCGCGCCGCCTCGACGCTCTCCGGCGGCGAGGGGCAGCGCGTGCGCCTCGCCACGCAGATCGGCAGCGCGCTGGTGGGCGTGCTCTACGTGCTCGACGAGCCCTCCGTGGGCCTGCACCCGCGCGACAGCGCGCGGCTCTTGAACACCCTTCGCACGCTGGTCTACCGCGGCAACTCGGTGCTCGTCGTGGAGCACGACCTCGAGACGATTCGCGCGGCCGACTGGGTGGTCGACCTCGGGCCCGGCGCGGGCGTTCACGGCGGCCGCGTGGTGGGCTTCGGCACGCCCGCCGACCTCGCCACGCAGCCCGACAGCATCACCGGGCCCTACCTCGCGGGCACACGCTCCGTGGGCATCCCCGCGGTGCGCCGCGACGCGAAGGGATCGATCAAGGTCAAGGGCGCGAAGCTCCACAACCTGCGCAACGTGTCGGTCGAGATCCCCCTCGGGTGCATGGTGGGCATCACGGGCGTCTCGGGCTCGGGCAAGAGCTCGCTCATTCTGGGCACGGTGGTGCCGCACGTGCGCGCGAAGCTCCAGAACCTCGCTGCGCCCGCGGCGCCCATCGACTCGATCGAGGGCGTCGAGCTCATCGAGCGGCTCGTGGCCGTCGACGCCCGGCCCCTCGGCCGCACGCCGCGCTCGTCGCCCGCCACGTACATGGGCGTGTTCGCCCTCCTGCGCGAGGTGTTCGCCCAGGTGCCCGAGGCGCGCGCGCGCGGCTTCAAGCCCGGCCGCTTCAGCTTCAACGTGAAGGGCGGCCGCTGCGAGAGCTGCCAGGGCGACGGCGTGCTGCGCGTCGAGATGCACTTCTTGCCCGACGTGATGGTGCCCTGCGAGGCCTGCGAGGGCTCGCGCTACGAGCGCGAGACGCTCGCGGTGAAGTACCGCGGCTACTCCATCGCCGACGTGCTCGGCATGACCGTCGACGAGGCCATCAACGTCTTCGAAGCCCTGCCGCGCGTGCGCGACCTGCTCATCACGCTGCGCGACGTGGGCCTCGGGTACCTGCACCTCGGGCAGCCCGCCACCACGCTCTCGGGCGGCGAGGCGCAGCGCGTGAAGCTCGCGCGCGAGCTCGCCCGCCGCGCGCAGGGCCGCACGCTCTATGTGCTCGACGAGCCGACGACGGGCCTCCACCTGCGCGACACCGAGACCCTCATGGTGCTGCTCGAGCGCCTCGTCGAGCAGGGCAACACGGTGGTGGTGATCGAGCACCAGCTCGACGTGGTGAAGCGCTGCGACTGGGTCATCGACGTGGGCCCCGACGGCGGCGACGGCGGCGGATCGATCGTGGCCGTGGGCACGCCCGAGGCCATCGCGCGGGCGCGCGGCTCGTTCACCGGCGAGGCGCTCAAGCCGCTGTTGGGCGCCGGCCCCGCGAAGCCCGAGAAGTCCCCGCGGCCCGCATCGCGAACGACCACGCGCGCGGCGCCGACGGCGCGCAGGGCGACGCAGAAGTAGGTAGTCTCCCGCGCGTGCCGCGCAGAACGCCCGCCGAGCGCTCGCTGGAGCGCGCGCTCCTCTTCGGACTGATCATCCACGCCGTCGCCATGCTCTCGATGGTGGCGTTGCTGCTCCCGCTCCTGCCGGGCGGGCCGACGCTCACGCCCTACGCGCGCGCGGCGGCCCTCGCGGCGGCCCCGTGGCGCGCGACGGTCGGGTGGGTCCCGTGGCAGCTCTGCGCCCTCGGCGACCTGTGGCTCGCCGTGGCGCTCGTGCGCGTGCCGTGGATCCCCCGCGCGGCGGCGTGGTTCTCGCTCGCGTTCACCGTCGCGGCGGTGGTGCCCGACCAGTGGGGCGAGCTCCAGTGGACGGTCGCGCTGCCCGCGCTCGCGCGCGGCGCGATGCGCTCGGGCGACGCGAGCCTCTTCGCCGCCCAGGAGCTCCGCGCGTACCGCGCCACGGCCGCGTGGGGCGCCCTCTCGTACACGGTCGCGGCCCTCGGGTGGACGGCGGCCTTCGCGGGCGCGAAGACCTGGTCGCGCGGGCTCTCGCACCTGTCGGCGGCGCTGTGGTCGACGCTGCTCGTGGTGTCGCTCTCGCCGCTGATGCCCGCGTCGATGCAGCTCCCGGCCACGGCGGTCGCGGCGGGCAACGCGCTGGGCTTCACCCTCATGCTCGCGTGGCTCTACGGCGTCACCGAGCGCGTGCTCCTGCGCGCGCGGCCCTTCACCGTGACGGGCCGCGGCGCGCTCTGGCGCCACCCCGACCGCGGACCCTTCGGGCGCGCGTGCGAGTTCGTCGCCAACAGCCGGGTGCTCGGCGCGCTCGTCGAGCCCGCGCCGGTGCCCGTGATGGTGAGCGACATCACCGACGTGGTCTATGTGAACTACGTCGTCGAGGCCGCGCGCGTGCTACACCTCGTGCCCGAGGGACTGGAGCTCCAGCGCCTCGGGCCCGACGGGCGCTTCGCCCTCTTCACGTGGCTCACGTTTCGCCACGGGCACTTCGGCTTCGCGTTCATGGGTCCGCTGCGCAAGCTGCTCCCGTCGCCCGTGCAGACCAACTGGCGAGTCCATGTGCGCGACCCGCGCACGGGCCGCGAGGGGATTCACTTTGTGACCAACGCCGTCGATCGCACGCCCCCCGCGATGGGCGCGCGGCTCACCACCGAGGCGATGCCCATGCACGTGCTCCGCGCGGCGAGCCTCGCGCGCGACGAGGGCGGCGCCGTCACGCTCGCGCTCGACCCCGGCGAGGGGAGCGCGCCCGACGCGACGTGCTCGCTGCGACCTGCCACAGCGCCCGCCCTCGAAGGCCCCTGGGCCGCATGCTGGAAGGACTTCGACGCGTTTCTCCGCTACTGCGTGCCGCAGGATCGCGCCCTCTCCACGCAGCCCTGGCTCGACCGCGTGACGAGCCACGAGATCCACCTCGGCATCGACCCGGCGCGCTGCGAGCCCCTCGCGGGGACCGTCTCGTCGCGCCGCGCGACGGAGCTCGTCGGCGACGCGCGGCCCCTGTGCTTTCGCGTGCCGTCGGTGACCTTCGTGTTCGCCTCCGAGCTGCACGACCCGCTGCCCCGCGAGGCCTCGCGATGACGCGCGCCTGGACGCGCACCACGGCCGACGGCGACACGGTGACCGTCACCGTCGACGCCGAGGGCGCCGCGGTCT
>CANMAT010000656.1 GCA_947494865.1 Deltaproteobacteria bacterium | reverse complement strand
CTGCGCGGCCGCGAGGAGCGCGACGGCCACGAGCAACGCCCGCGCCTTCACGCGGGGGGCTCCGCGATGGATTTCTGCCAGAGGTCGGTGCGCCGGTAGACCAACGCGTACACCGCGGCGTTGATCGCGTTGAAGATCACCACGGTGATCCACAGCCAGCCCACCGGAGCGCCCGCGAGCGCCACGACCCCGAGCATGAGCGGCACCTGCACGGCACCCACGAGCGTGGCGTCGATGCGCAGCGCGAGGCGCGTGGCGCCGGCCCCCACGATCGCGTTGCCGAGCACGATCGCGAGCCCGTAGAAGGTGTACGAAGGGGCGACGGTGAGCAGGTACGCCGTGGCGAGCGCCACGATCTGCGGCGCGGCGGTGAACACGCGCAGCACCTCGGCGCCGACGGAGAGGTACACGGCGCCGAGAACGATCATCGTGAGCGCACCGTAAAGGCCGGTGTACCAGCCCGCGCGCGTGGCGCGACGCGTGTCTCCGGCGCCGAGGCACATGCCCACGAAGGTCTGCGCGCAGCCGCCCCAGCCCATGCACACGAAGAGGGCCATGGTTTCGAAGCGGAGGCACAGCGCGTACGCGGTGCCCGCGTCGGAGTTGGCGCGCGTAGTGTAGGCGTGGTGAACGAGCGCCGTCACGAAGAGCACCGACACCACGCGCACCACGAACTGCGCGCTCGTGGGCCACGCGAGCGCCACGATGGAGCGCGTGAGGTCGCGCGGCGGTCGCATGGTGGCGCCGTGCTCGCGCACCTTGAGCGAGCGGCGAAGCATGAGCAGCGGAACCACGCACGCGACCGAGCGCGCGATCACCGTGGCCCACGCCGCGCCCTGCACCTCCATGCGAGGGATCCCCAGCGCCCGCGCGATCGGAGGGCCCCACGAGAAGACGGCGGGCGCGTCGCCGGGGCCGTACACCATCAGCACGGCGAGCACGAGGTTGAGCACGTTGCCGCCCGCGAATGTGAGGAGCGGCACCCGAGAGTTGCCCAGCGCGCGCATCACCGACGTGATCTGAAACATCAGAAACACGCTCGCGCTGCCGCCGAGAATCACCCGCAGGTAGTCGCGCGCCAGCACGCGCACGGCCCCTTTGGCGCCCAGCAGGTCATGCACGATCACGTCGGCGCCCAGGCCGCCCACCAGCGCGAAGCCGACGCCGAGCGCGAGCACGATGCCGATCGAGGCCCACGCCACGCGGGCCACCCGGGCGTCGTCGCCGGCGCCCTTGTACTGCGCGAGGAGCGTGGCCGTCGCCGTGCTCACGCCGTACGACACGATGGTGCCCAGGGCGGCCACCATGTCACAGATGCCGAGCGCGTCGAGCGACGGGTCGGACACCGACGGCGGGAGCCGCGCGATGAGGTACTGATCGACGAGGTTGAAGAGCCCCTGGAGCACCATCGCGAGGGCGAGCGGCGCGCCGAGGCGAAACACCGCCCACGGGAGCGGGGCCTTCAAGATGCGATGGCGGGTAGGATCGTTCGCGGCGGTCTCGTCCGAGTTCGACATGAGGCGCCGCGCTCATACCACCGCATCGCCACCGTCGGATACCCTCACGCCGCGTCGCGGCCGACGCGTCGATGTCGCGCAGTAGCGCGCGCTCGCTCCGTTGGGGTACGGTGCGCGCGAGATGCTCGCCGCGGTGATTCAGTTCCCGGGTTCCAACGCCGATTTCGACGCGTTCCACACGCTCTCTCACGTCGTGGGGGTGCGCACGCAGTACGTGTTCCACAAGGAGTCGGCGCTACCCGCCGACGTCGACCTCGTGGTGCTCCCGGGGGGCTTCTCGTACGGCGACTACCTCCGCTGCGGCGCCATCGCGCGCTTCGCCAACATCATGGCCGCGGTGCGCGCCCACGCCGACCGCGGCGGCCTCGTGCTGGGCATCTGCAACGGCTTCCAGATTCTCACCGAGGCCCAGCTGCTCCCGGGCGCCCTCACGCAGAACGTGAACCTCCGCTTCGAGTGCCGCGACGTGAGCGTGCGCGTCGAGGTCGACGGGCCCTTCACGCAAGACCTCCGCGGCCGCACGCTGCGCCTCCCCATCGCCCACGCCGAGGGGCGCTACCACGCCGACGCAGCCACCCTCGACGCGCTCGAGCGCAACCGCCTCGTGGCCTTTCGCTACGTCGACGCGGGCGATGGCGAGGCGGCCAACCCCAACGGCTCGCTCCACGACATCGCAGGCCTCTACGGCGGCCCGAAGCGCAACGTGCTCGGGCTCATGCCGCACCCCGAGCGCGCGTCCGAGTCGCTCCTCGGCAGCGTCGACGGGCGCCTGCTGTTTCAGTCTGCGGTGCGCGCCGCGCTCGCGCGCTGACACCTCCCCTCTCTACGCCCTACAGCCCAACTCTCCGCGGAGCTGCCTCATGGCCACCGAACCGACCGTGACCCTCGAACTCGCGCGCTCGCACGGCATCACCGACAGCGAGTACACGCTCGCGTGCGACGCCCTCGGCCGCACGCCCACCTGGCCCGAGCTCGGCGTGCTCTCGGTCATGTGGTCCGAGCACTGCTCGTACAAATCGTCGCGGGTGCACCTCAAGCGACTGCCCACCAAGGGTCCGCGCGTCATCCAGGGCCCCGGCGAGAACGCGGGCGTCGTCGACATCGGCGACGGCTGGGCCGTCGTCTTCAAGATGGAGTCGCACAACCACCCGTCGTTCATCGAGCCCTACCAGGGCGCGGCCACGGGCGTCGGCGGGATCCTCCGAGACGTGTTCACCATGGGCGCGCGCCCCGTCGCCCTCATGAACTCCCTCCGCTTCGGCGCCCCCGAGCACCCGCGCACGCCCACGCTCCTGCGCGGCGTCGTCGCGGGCATCGCGGGCTACGGCAACGCCATCGGCGTGCCCACCGTCGCCGGCGAGGTGCAGTTCGACGCGGCCTACAACGGCAACATCCTCGTCAACGCCTTCGCCCTGGGCCTCGCGCGCGCTTCGAAGATCTTCTACGGGCGCGCCGAGGGCATCGGCAACCCGATCCTCTACGTGGGCGCGCGCACGGGCCGCGACGGCATCCACGGCGCCACCATGGCGAGCGCCGAGTTCGACGACGCGAGCGACGCCAAGCGCCCCACCGTGCAGGTGGGCGACCCCTTCCTCGAGAAGAGCGTGCTCGAGGCCTGCCTCGAGATCTTCGAGGCGAAGGTGCTCGAGGGCATTCAAGACATGGGCGCCGCGGGCCTCACCTCGAGCACCGTCGAGATGGCCTCGCGCTCGGGCAACGGCGTCGAGCTCAACCTCGACCTCGTGCCCCGCCGTGCCCGCGCGCTCACGCCTTACGAGATCCTCCTGAGCGAGTCGCAGGAGCGCATGGTCATGGTCGCGCGCAAAGGCCTCGAGCAGCGCGTCATCGACATCTGCACGAAGTGGGACCTCGACGCGGTGGTCATCGGTCGCGTCACCGACACGAAGCGCTGGGTCATCCGCGCGACGCCCGATTTCGACCCGCTCTCGGGCCGCGGCGTCGCCCTCGCCGAGCCCCCCGTCGTCGTCGATCTGCCCGTCGATCTGCTCACCGACGCGGCCCCCGTGTACACGCG
>CANMAT010000655.1 GCA_947494865.1 Deltaproteobacteria bacterium | reverse complement strand
GTGACCACCACCTCGCCGGGCGCCGCGCTCACGACCGGTGCGGGCCGACCGCCGACGGTCACGGCGACGCGCGAGGCCTCGGCGCTGAACTGCGTGCCGCGGATCGTGACGCGCGAGCCCGGCGACGCGCGCGCCGGCGACACCTCGCGAATGGCAGGCGCCGCGCCGACGAAGAGGCGCTGCGCGGTCTCGTAGCGGGCGCCCGCGGGCACGGCGATGGCGAAGGTGCCGCCCTGACCGTCGACGGGCACCTCGACCTCGACCTCCGTCGCCGACGCGCGCAGCACGCGCACGGGGCGGCCGTTGAGGGTGACGCGGTTGGCCGCGAGGGCCGGCGCGAAGCCCGCGCCGCGGAGCACGACGCGGCCGCCCGGCGACACCGCGGCGGGGACGAACTCGCGGATCACGAGGCGTTCGCTGACGGCGAGGTCGGCGGTGGAGCGCCCCTCGCCGCCGCTGGTGCGCACGAACACCGGGCCCGTGCGCGCGCCGTCGGGCACGATGACCCGGAGCGACGTGGTATCGCCGCTGCGCACGACCATGGCGAGGTTGCCGATGCGCACGGTGTTGTCGATGGGGCGCGCGGCGAAGTTCTGCCCGCGCAGTGTGACCTCGGCGCCGGGCGCCGACGCGGCGGGCTCGAGCGCGGAGATCGTCGGCGCGGGCTCCTGCGCGGTGACGCGAAACACCTCGGTCTCGACCTCGTCGGTGCCGTTCGAAAGCACCCAGCGGCCCGTCTGCGCCCCGTCGGGCACGGTGACCGTGATGCGCTCCGGGAGCACCTCGGAGGCCGCCACGGGGTGCTCGTTGAAGAGCACGCGGTACGCGCGCTGAAAGCCCCGGCCCACGATGCGCACGCGCGTGCCCGGCGGGCCTGCGGTGGGCTCGATGTGCTCGATCATGGGGCGCGGCTGCGCGTACACGGCCGCGGGCGCGAGCGCCGCGAGGCTCAGCATGAATGCGATGCGTTTGCGCATGGGAAACCTGTGGGTGCTGGCGAGGGGAGTGAGAGCTACGCGTCGGGCGCGGCGGGCACGACGTCGTCGTAGGCGCCGTCGGCGCGGTGGGTTGCGGCGAGGTCGTCGAAGACCTCGTCGAGCGCGAGGGCCGAGCCGCTGAGGGTGAGCGTGGCCGCCACGAGGTGCTTCGCGGCGTCGTACACGGCGAGCCAGTGGGCGCGCGCGGCGGCGAGCTCGGGGGTGGTCACGTCGCGGGCGCGGAGGGCGCGGTCTTGCGTCACCACAGGGTCGAGCGCGGCGCGCGCGGCGGCGAGCTCGACGCGCCAGTGGTCGGCGTCACGCACGGCGCTGCGGTGCTCGTCGAGGGTGCCGAGCACGTGGTCGAGCGCCGCGAGCAGGCGCACGGGGCCGCGGTGCGAGAGGGTGTCGGGGGCGTCGACGAAGAAGCGCTCGAAGGGCACCAGGCCCGCGCGGTGCGACTCGAGGTGGTGCGCGAAGCGGAGCACCACGTCGCGGGCCTCGCGCATGGGCGCCTCGCGCGCCACGATGAGCGCGTGCAGCGCGGGGTCGCCGCTGCGCGCGGCGTGAAGGTGCCCGGCCACGACGTCGGTCGCGGCGCGCAGCGCCGTCGTCGCGAGGTGGAGCGCGGGGTCGAACTCGCGCAGGCGCCCGACCACCAGGCGCGCGACCTGCTCGATCGCATAGTCGCCGTAAACGCGCGTCTCGTCGTAGTCGATGAACGTGTCGGCCATAGGGGTGCGCGAGAGGATTCATGCGCCGCACAGGCTTGTAAAGACAATGACGCAACGGAATGGGGCGTAAGGGCGCGAGGGGCCGCGGCGTTCACCGCGACGATGACCGCACTGGCCATGCAACCGGGTACCTTCGGCCCGCTCGCGCTTCCCGCGTGGAGCGCTTTGGCCTATGGTCCGCCGCGGCGGGAGACGATGACCGGCCCGGAGGCAGCGGCAGAAGAAGAGCGCGCGCTCGTAGAGGCCGCGCAGCGCGGCGACCGCGAGGCCCTCCAGCGGGTGCTCGACCGCGTCGCCCGCCCGCTCTACGCGGCGGTGATCCTCCCGCGCATCGGCAACCCCGCCGACGCCGAAGACATTCTGCGCGACGCCCTCCTCCGCGGGATGGACCGCATCGACACCTACCGCTGGACCGGCGCGGGGGTGTTTCCGTGGTTTCGCCAGATCGCCGTGAACCTGGTGATCGACCACGTGCGCAAGAGGCAGCGCCGCGGCCGCATGGAAGATCGCTTCGAACAGCACGTCACGCTCGTGGCGCCGATGCACCACGCGGGCGCTGACGAGGCCCTCATCGCGTCGCAAGAGCGCGCGGCCGCGGGCGAGATGCTCCGCGCCGCGATGGACACCCTCAACGACCGATACCGCCGCGCGGTGGAGCTGCGCCTCATCGAAGAGCGCTCACGCGAGGAGTGCGCCGCCGAGCTCGGCGTGACGCTGGGCAATTTCGACGTCATTCTGCACAGGGCTCTCGCGGCCTTGAGAAAGGCCTACGGAGTGCGATGAGCGACACGAACGATCGCTGGAACCCTGACGACGGTCCGCCGCCCACCGACGAGGAGATGCTCGCGGCCTCGCGCCTCGCCGAGGCGCTCGACAAGGGCGCCCCGACGGGCCTCGACCTCGACACGGCGGCCCTCGTCTCGACGGCCCTCCGCGTGCGCGCCGTCGAGCGTCCCGACGCGACGGCCGCGCGCGCTGTCGCCGACCGCGGGGCCCGCGACGCCCTCGCTGCGCACCGGCGCGCGTGGTGGTCGCGGGGCCCGCGCCTCCGCATCGCCGCCGCCGCGGTGCTCGCCGCGGCCGGCGCCGGCGGCGGGGCGTACCTCGCCGCGCGGTCGCCCGCTACGGTCACCGCGGCGGAGGGTCCTCGCGCCGTGTTCGACGCGCCCGTCGAGCCCGGCGCCGGGTCGGCGCCCTCCACACACCTCTACGACCACGGCCTGCGCTCGTACCGCGCCGCGCTCCTCGGAGGCGACCGATGACCGCCAGACTACTCGCGATGCTCCTCGCCGTCGCCTCGCTCGCCGCCTGCGGCGAGGCCCGCCGCGCGCCCGCCGACCGTGGCCGCGTCGAGGCCTCGATGGCGGCCCTCGGCACGGTCCGCGCGCTGCACCACGAGGCCGACGTGTACGAGGGTGCGGGTCAGTTCGCGCAGGCCTCGCAGGCGATGCGCCGCGTGCTCGACCTGCGGCTCCCGCAGGGGTTCGGCGACGCCGAGAGCGTGCGCGCCGACGCGTGGGGTCGCCTCGCCGAGCTCGACCTGCGGCGCGACGCTCCCGACGAGGCGCTCGCGCGCGTCGACGAGGGGCTCGCCGCGACGCCGCGCGAGAGCGTGCTGCAAGCGCGGCTCTTCATGGTGCGCGGGCAGGCGCTGCGCGCGCTCGCCGAGCGGGCTGCGGGTGCGGGCGACGGGGCCCTCGCGGCGCGGCGGCGCGAGGAGGCCCTGGCCGCCCTCGAGCGCTCCATCGAGGTCAACGGGCGCATCCTCGGACGTCTCACCGACGGAGGGCCGCGATGAGAATCGCCGCCGCGCTGCCCCTGGTGCTCCTCGCGCTCTCGGGG
>CANMAT010000654.1 GCA_947494865.1 Deltaproteobacteria bacterium | reverse complement strand
GAGACACTGCCGCAGGCGTCGCACCGGTCGTGGCGGCGGAGTCTGCGCGCTGCAACATCTGCTGTGCCTCGGGGATGGTCATGACTGCCTGCGTGTATCGAATCGCCGGACGCTCTTCGATCGCGGCGGTCGCGCCCCCGCGCTCGTACCCCACGACGGTGAGCCGCAGAGCCCGCCCCGCAGGCACCGTGAAGTTTTGCACCGAACGTGCGCGAAAGGTGTACCCGCGGATGTAGGAGAAGATCCCGTAGCCGTTGCCCTGGTACTCGAGGCTCACTGTGAGGGTGTGTTCGCCCTGAGCTACGCGGCCATTGTAGACCGCGAAGTTTGTGAGGTCGGCGAGCGACCCGTTTTCGTCGGTGCGCGTCGCGACCGCCGCTCCGTCGAGGGAGTACGACGCGCGTACGAGACGAAACGTGGAGCCCATCTCGTTCTGGTGGTCGATGATCAGCTGGGCGCCACCGCCCGACTGATCGAGCACCATCGATGTGATCTCTCGGAGACGCGCGTGGGAGGCGGTGATGTCGTTCGACAGCCCCGTCATCTCGCGATCGATGTCGCGGAGAACAATGACCGTGGGGTTGGGGCGCGGCGCGGCTGTTGGAGCTCCGACCATGGCCTGCGGAGGCTGCGCGACGGGCGCAGGCGCCGCGCTCGTTGGCGTTGTTTGCGCCTGCGCGAGCGCACCACAGAGGGTGAGGAACGCACTCGTCGCGACGCTTGCAGTACTCTTTGCCATGGGTCGCATGCCTCTCGAAGGACAGTCTATCGTCGCGGTGCTCAGAGCGGGGAGTTGTTTTGCGGCGATGCGATGCACCCCGCGAAAGCAATAGCGCGGGTTTATACCAGTCGCCCCCGCAGGGTCAACGCGCGCCTGCGTCCGCACCCTATGTCGCCCTCTCGCCGCTCATTGAGCGAGATCGGCGAACTGTCTGAACGTTGGACCCGGCGCGCCGAGCATGAGTAGAATCAGACGACCGTCGGACGCGTGCGCGAGGCGGCGCCGTGGCGGTGGGAGACCCTCGCGCCTCATGATGCGTCTCACGTCGGAGACGCCATCGGGAATTTCATCACGAAGGTGATCGAGTTGAGCAGCGAACGGCAGAAGGATGTCGCCGACGAAGAGCTCCTCGAACGCTTCCGGGGTGGGGACTCGCGTGCATTTGAGGACCTCATGCGCCGCCACAGAAATCCGCTCTACAACTTCATCTATCGGTCTGTGCGCAACCCTGCGACGGCCGAGGAGATACTGCAGGATTCGTGGCTACGAATTCTGCAAGGCGCGTGCGATTTTCAACGGGCGTCGAAGTTCACGACGTGGGCCTACACGGTCGCGCGGAACCTCTGCATCGATCACGCGCGCAAGGCCGTTTTGCGTCGACACCCCTCGCTTGACCAGCCGACCATGTCGGACGAGGGTCCGAACCTGGGCGAGCTTCTCCCCGACACGCGGGCCGCAGTGGATCGCACGGCCATCGGACGCGAGCTGCAGGTACGCATTGCGCGCGCGATCGACGCGCTGCCCCACGATCAGCGCGAGGTCTTCCTCATGCGAGAGTACAGCAACCTGCAGTTCAAGGAGATCGCCGAGGTGGTCGGCGCACCTGAGAACACCGTGAAGTCGCGGATGCGATACGCGCTCGAGCGCCTTCAAGAGGCGCTCGCGGAGTACGAAGATTACGCTCGGGCGCTGGGCTGACCGCCGTGGATTGCGAAGCCTTCAACGATCTGTTGATCGACTACCTCTACGACGAGCTCGACGAGGTTCGGCGCGCCGCCATGCGCAAGCATCTCGAGACCTGCGCGGCATGCAATGAGGCGAGCGATCGGCTCTCACGCGGACGACACGCCGCCTGTTCGCTCGCACTTATCGAGGCGCCGCCGCCCAACGGCGCGTTGCTCGAGGCCATGCAGGCGCTCGCCGCCATTCGCGCGGAGCCACTTCGTGACGGCCACGGTGGGTCTGTCGCGTCGGTGGTTCCGACCGGCGCGCGGGCGCGCATTCCCCGTTGGATGCGTCGTGTCGGCGAGATGGCGATGCAGCGACAGGTCGCGATGGCCGCGGTGTTTCTGCTGATGATCGGTTTCGGACTCAGCTACCACCAGCCACAGGCGCCGACACGACCAGTGCAGACGAGCGATGAGCCGGGCGCGCAAGTGATCCCCGCGACGGAGCTTCCGGCGGCCGACCCCCCCACGGCCCGTGTCGGACTCGCGCCGTCGAGTCGACGCCCTTCATCTGCTCGCCCCGCTTTCGCAGAGCGAGCGAACGACCACCGCGCGCAGACGGTTGCTCGAACCGCAGGCGGCAATGTCGACGGACTGGTTGGAGCGGTACCCTTCGCGGCGGAGCGCCCCGGGACCGCGGGGGCAGCCATTGGCAACGTAGACGATCAGCGCAGCCGTCAGACCTCTGCGAGCGCAGGGCGTGGCGCGGCGTCTCTCGCGCCGCCTGCTGCGTATCGTGAACTGCAGGCGCCTCCCGCGCAGACGCCCGGAAGCGTAGCCGACGGGCAGCATATTGCGGGCGATACGGCGCTCGATCGCGCTCTGCCTAGGTTGCCAGTCGAGGGTAACGGCGAGACACCCGGGCCAGGCGCCTACGGCGCGCAGGCCGCGCAACAGAGCGCGCCGACGTGGCGCGTCCTTCGCGATCGCGGGGAGTCATATCGCGCACGTGGCGAGACGGATCAGGCCGTTGTTGCGCTGCGTGACGCGCTCGCGCTCGAGCCGCCCGATGCCGAACGTACGGCCATCGCGCTGTCGCTCCGCAGTCTGCTTCTTCAGAACGGCCAGGTGCGCGAGGCGGGCGTCGTGCAGGCGCGCTACCTCGCGCGGCCCAATGAGACGACGATTCTTGCGGACGAAGTTAACGGCCCGGTGCAGGCGTCGGCTCCAGCGAACTCGCGCCCGACGGTGTCTCGCCCGATGCCTTCGAGGGCGTCGCCCGCCCGCTCGCGACGTGTCCCAGCACAAACGGACTCGTTCAACAATCTCGGCTTTTGATTCGTTGCTACGGGCGGCGCAGCACGGTTCCGTTGCCGAAGACTACGACCGACGCGCGGGCATCGACCGCGGAGGCCGCAACCGGCAGGATGTCGCGCGGCCACGCCCCCGCGATGACCTCGGACGCCGCGCCGGCGCGCGTTGACCGAAGTACACCATCGGAAAGTTCGATGCTCATCCCCTCGACCACGATGGGCCCTTCGTCTTCGACGTCTTCCACTTCGTCGTCGGGGCGAGGACTCACGGCGCGCCACGCGACGCCATCGCGGCTCGCGAAGACGTGTGCTGGTTCGCCGCACTGCATCGCACGAAGCTCGCCGTCGCGCATCGTGACCCGCTTTACCCGGGGGCCGAGCACGGGTCGCCACGTTCGCCCGGCCGTGGTCGTGAGCATGACTGTACCGCCACAGTCGTCGCGCTGCCCGACGGCCGGTCGGAGGCCGACCCAGCGGCGCCGCGAGAGCACGGTGACGAGCTCCCAGGGGAGCTGCGAGGCGGTCCAACGCTGACCGCCGTCGTCGGTCCACCAGAGGGCCGAGCCCGCGAG
>CANMAT010000653.1 GCA_947494865.1 Deltaproteobacteria bacterium | reverse complement strand
TTGAGAAAGGGCCACCCCCACACGAACGCTCCGCCCGTCTCGGCGCGCAGCGCGCAGCCCGCGAGCACGCCCGCGATCACGGCCGTGAGCAGCCGTCGCGCGGCCCGCGCCTGGAGCGCCGCGGCGTCTTCGAGCACCGACGACCCGCGCGGACTCTCGGACATCGCGCGCGACCCGACGAAGGCCAGCGCGAGCGCGGGCGAGCACTGCAAGAGCGAGCGCACGCACCAGCCGTTGAGGTACACGCCCACGCCGTCGTCGGCGCGCGCGAACTCGGTGGTGAAGCTCCCCATGGAGGCCACGAAGCCCCACAGGGCGCGCGCGTAGAGCACCCACTTCGCGCGCATCTCGGTGTCGGGCACGAGGGCCGCGAGGGCGCCGAGGAGCACCGTGGTGGCCACCGCGCGCGGCGACCTTCGCACGAGCCACAGCACGACGCCGAAGGCGATCGCGTAGGGGAGCATGGGCTTCACGCCGTCGAGAAAGGCGTGGGCTGTCTGGTTGTTGGCCTGCGCGGCGCCGCACCCGTTGGAGTCGCAGGGGCCGTACGAGATGGGGTTCCACGACCCGAAGCGCAGGTGGTTGACGTAGGCCATGAGGGCGAGCGAGGGCGCGCTCCCAAGGCCGTACGCGGCGCCGCGCGCGAGGCGGTGCTCCCACGCGCCCAGCGACACGCACGCGAGCCCCATGAGCCCCCACGGAATGGCGTAGAGCAGGTGGCTCCCGAGGGCGAGCCCCGCGAGCGCGCCGGCGCCGAGGCCGTAGGCGAGGGTGCGCGCGAGCCTCTCGTGGCCGAACGATCGGTGCGCGAGGTACACCGCGCCGACGCCGAACGCGGCCGCGGGCACGAAGGGCGCCGTCATGGTGGCCCAGAACCCCAGCGACGTGCTGAGCACCATCGCGTAGGCGGCGCCGACGGCCACGTGCGAGCGCCCCGTGAGCCGGTGCACGAGCCCGTACACGGCCAGCGCGCCGAGGGCGAAGAGCACCCATATGGCGCGCACGGTGCCCTGGTACCCGCCGAGCCACATGGCGGGCGCGAGCGCATAACAGAGCGGCGCCGGGAGAATGCCCCACGCCTGCCCCCGCGCGGGGATGAACCACCGCGTGTGGAGCTCGGCGTAGTCGTCGACGGGCCCGTTGTCGAAGCCGATGGAGCCGTGGTCGGCGATGGAGCGCATCTGCTCGAACCACGTGAGCGTGTCGACGTCGAAGTTCGAGTACCAGGGGCACGCGACGATCACCGCCGCGAAGAGCGCCGCCAGCGGGATGAGCGCGCGCAGCGCCGGTCGGTCTCTCCAGGGCGATGTCATCGTCGGGGCCGCGATTGGTGCAATTTCTCGCGCGCGGTGTCGAGTGCGAGCGCGATGCTGTACATTTGTTCACGCTGCCCATGCGCCCCGTCGACAACCCACCAAACCCCTGGCACGCGACGCACATCGACTGGGAGGGCGACGCTCCCGCGATGAAGCTCGAGGTCTTCGAAGAGCGCGCGAAGTCGATCCTCGCGGAGAACGACAGCCCCGACGTGCCCCACCGGTGGAGCGTCAACCCGTACCGGGGCTGCATGCATGCATGCAGTTATTGTTATGCTCGCCCCTCGCACCAGCACCTCGGCTTCGGCGCGGGCACCGACTTCGACCGCAAGATCGTGGTGAAGCTCAACGCCCCCGACCTGTTGCGCCAGGCCTTCGAGAAGAAATCATGGGCGGGCGCCACGGTGATGCTCTCGGGCAACACCGACTGCTACCAGCCCATCGAGGGCACCTACCAGCTCACGCGCGCCTGCCTCGAGGTGTTCGCCGCGTACCGCAACCCCGTGGCCATCGTCACGAAGGGCTCGCTCGTGCGGCGCGACCTCGACGTCTTGTCGCGCCTCGCGGCCGACGGGTGCGCCCTGGTGCTGGTGAGCATCCCCTTCGCCGACGACGCGACGCGCAAGAAGGTCGAGCCCTGGGCGAGCTCCGTCGCGCAGCGCTTCGAAACGCTGCGCATGCTCTCCGAGGCGGGCGTTCCGACGGGGGTGATGGTGGCCCCGGTGATCCCCGGGCTCAACGACGACGACGTGGCCGAGATCGTGACGCGCGCCCACGCCGCGGGCGCCCGGCGGGCCGCGATGCAGTTGCTCCGACTGCCCGCCGAGGTGATGACGGTCTTCGACGGACGCATGCGCGAGGCCTTTCCCGATCGGGTGAGGCGCATGGAGAGCGCGCTCGTGCAGGTGCGGCGCGGCAAGCGCAACGACAGCGAGTTTGGCGCGCGCATGACGGGCAGCGGCCCCCGGTGGGAGATCGTGCGACAGCTCTTCACCACCACATGCAAGCGCCTCGGCATGAACGAGGCGCCGCGGGCCGAGCCCCGACCCTTTCGCCGCCCCACGCGGCAGGGGAGCCTTTTCGAGGAGTGACCGCGGCGCGCGCGAGAGTGGTAATAGACGGCGCCATGCGAAAGCGTAGTTTCGTCTTCGGGCTGGTCTCTCTGTTGGCGCTCGCGCTCCCCGCGGCGGCCGATCCCGCGCTCCCGCGCCCCACCGTCGCCGTGCCGCGCGGCCCGCGCCCCGCCGCGCTCCGCACGCGCGACCTGCGCGTCGGCACCGGCGCCGTGGCCGCCGCGAACATGGAGGTCGAGGTGCAGTACGTGGGCGTCGCGTGGTCGACGGGCCGCGAGTTCGACGCGTCGTGGAACCGCGGGCAGACCTTTCGCTTCACCCTCGGCCGTCGCATGGTGATTCAAGGGTGGGATCAGGGCGTGGCGGGCATGCGCGTGGGCGGCCGGCGCGAGCTGATCATTCCGCCCGCGCTGGGCTACGGCGCGCGCGGCGCGGGCGGCGCCATCGGCCCCAACGAGACGCTGATCTTCGTCGTCGACCTCGTGTCCGTGCGGTAGCCGTCGGGTGCACTTCCCAGGCTTGCGAGACGAGGCAGACGGGGGGCGGCGCGCTCCGTGGCTCGCGACGGCGCTCCTCGGGGCGCTGCTCTCGCTCGTGGCCTTCGGGGCCGCGACGGCCTCGTGGACGAGCCCGCAGAACGTCGACAACCGCACGTACCTCGAGATGATCGATGGCATCGCGCGGCACGGCCTGCCGTACACCACCAACGGCTCCGTCGCGCGCCACCGCGAGCTCCAGGCGCGGTGGAACAACTTCTCCCGCGGACGCCTCTGGGGCGCGCTGCCGCCGGTGTTCCCCTACCTCGCGGCGCCCGCGTATCGGGTGGGGGGCACGCTCGCCGTGGTGCGCCTCAACATCCTCATGCTCGCCCTCCTGGCCCTCGGGGTGCACCGCCTCGCGCGGCGCCTCACGGGAGACTCCCTCGCGGGCTCCGCCGCGGCGTGGGCGGCCCTCGTCGCTACACCCGCGAGCACCGTGGCGCTCGACACCTCGCCCTACGCCACGATGATCACCGCCATCGTGTGGGCGACCGATTGCGCCGTCGCGTCGCTCTCCACGCGCGACGACACCGCGGCGCGCCGATCGCGGTGGAGCGCGGCCGCGGCGGGCCTCTGCGCGGGCCTCGCGGTGGGCGCGCACCCGCTGAGCTTCCCGATGGTGGCGCC
>CANMAT010000652.1 GCA_947494865.1 Deltaproteobacteria bacterium | reverse complement strand
GCCGCGCCGCGGGCGCCACGTGTACGACCAGCGCCGACTGCTGCGCGCCCGCCACCTGCACCGGCGGCGTGTGCCGCGCGCCCTGCGCCTCGTCGGGGGGCGCGTGCGCGACCGACACTGACTGCTGCTCGGGCCAGCTGTGCGCGAGCGGAGCGTGCCGCCCGCCCTGCGCTCCCACCGCGTCGACGTGCTCCACCAACGCCGACTGCTGCTCGGGCACGTGCACCCGCGGCGCGTGCGCGGCGCCGCCGTGTCGGCTCACGGGCGGATCGTGCACCGTCGACGCCGACTGCTGCGCGGGCACCTGCGTCGGCGGCGGCTGCGCGCCGGGCTGAGACCTCTACGGCGTCGGGGCCGCGCGGCCCGCGGCCTCGACGCGCGCGATCCATCCGGGCTCGCTGATGGTGCCCGCGACGCGGCTGCGAACGCGCGCGAAGAGCGAGCGCCACTGGGCGCGCTCGGGCTCGGTGAGGGTCACCGTGGTGACGCCGCGCGACTGGAGCGCGCGGAGGGCGTCGGCCTCGCCGCGCACGAACGCGGGGCGAAACAGCGTGGTCATCTGCGCGAGCACGGCGCGCAAGACCTCGCGCTGCGCCTCGGGGATGCTCTCGTAGGCGGCGCGCGAGAGCACCAGCGCCGAGAGCGAGCCGCTCGCGCTGCGCTCGCTCATGAAGCGCACCTGCGCCGACCACTGGAGCGCGATCGCGGCGAGCGGGGGCGCGTACACCGTGTCGACACGGCGGGTCTGGAGCGCGGGCAGCACCTCGGCGATCGAGAGGGGAACGCCCCGGGCGCCGGCCTCTTCGTAGAGCACCGGGAGGATGGGGTCGTCGTGCCACTGCCACGGGCGGCACCCGCGGAGGTCCGACGGCACGCGCACCTCGCGGGTGGAGAACATCCTCGGCCCCAGCGCGGGCGACAGGTGAACGAGCGTAAAGCCCGCGCGCGTGAAGCCCGCCTCGAGGTCGGGGCGCAGCGCGGTGTACGCGCGGAGAAACTCCTCGGGGCTCTGGAACATCGCCGGGAGCTGAAAGGCCAGCACGGGGCGATAGATCTGCTGCAGCCCGGTGGCGGTGAGCGCGCCCCCGTCGAGCCTGCGCGAGCGGATCTTGCGCACCACCTCGGACTCGTCGCCCTGCACGCCGCCGCTGTACCAGCGAAACGTGAGCGCCCCGTTGGTGCGTCGACGCAGCTCGCGGTTGCCCGCCTCGAGCGCGCGCATCCACAGCGTGCCCGGCGGCGCGAGGGTTGCCATCGAGAGCGCCCGCTGCGCCGACGCCACCGTCGGTGTGAGCAGGGCAACCAGGAGCCCGAGGGCGACGAGGCGCGCGGTGCGACGCATCGTCCGACGATCACGCCGAAGCGCGCGCTCCGTCAACCACGCACGAGGGCCGCACCGCACGTAGGCATCGCGACGGCCCAGACAGGCGCTCGACTCGCCCGCCCCTTACCGCCCCCTGCGCGCGATGCGCTTCACGCGGTCGATCTCGGCGCGCCCGAGCTCGCCCGTGAGCGCCAGCAGCGCCACGTACACGACGCCCGTGACCGCCGCCGCGAGGAGCGTGCCCACCTTGCCGTGCAGCGGCAGCGCGCCCGCCGCGAGGGCCGCTACGGCCGTCGACAGCACCACGCGCCCCACCGTGGCCGCGCGCAGAAACGCGCCAAACTCGCTGCGCACGTAGAGCCCTACGACCACCACGCCGAGGCCCCAGCCCGCGGCCGTGCCCACCGCGAGGCCGTTGAGCGACGAGATGCCGCCGTGGAACGTCTGCACGCCCACCACGTCGCCCACCACCACACCGACGAGCGTGAGCACCATGATGATCGTGGCCGCGCGCGTGCGCCCCGCGGCCAGCACGATCGTCGTGCCGATGACCGAGAGCGAGAACGCCCCCTGCCCCAGCGCGAGCGCGCGCAGCGCCGTCGCGCCCGCCGCGTACTCGGGCTTGAAGGCGAGGCTGAGCACCCCGCGCGGCAGGCCCGCGAGCACGGCCACCATCGCGCCGAGCGCCATCGCGCTGAAGCGCAGCGCGCCCTCGACGAAGCCCCGCGTGGTGTCTTTATCCCCCTCGAGCGTGGCGCGGTTCACGATGGGAAACACCACGAACGTGACCGACAACAGGAGCTGGTACGGCAAGAACGCGAAGGTCTGCGCCGCCTTGTACACGCCCACCATCGCGTTGACCTCGGTCTCGGTCATCGCGCCCCGCGACGCGAGGGCCTTGTACAAGAGCCCGTCGACCTGGAGCACGAGGTTGAGCGCGAGCTGGTACACCAGCACCGGCGCGAAGAAGCTGCCGTAGCGCTTCGCGAAGGCGCCGAAGGGCTCGCGCGCCGAGGTGTCTTCTTCGGGGCCGAACACGTCGCGCCGCGCCGCGAAGAACGCGATCGCCACGATGACCGCGCTCGCGATGGCGAAGCCCGTCATGGCGCCCGTCACGCGCATCGAGGTCGAGGCGAAGGCGATGAGGAGCCCCGTGCGCATCGTCGAGAAGGTGATGTCGAGCCCCGCCTGCGTGGCGAAGCGGTGGCGGCCGTTGAAGGCGCCCACGAGCGCCGCGTACACGCTGTAGTCGGCCACCACGATGGCCCCGATGCGCAGCAGCCCCGGCAGCCGCGAGTCGTGGAGCACGCCCGCCCCGAGCGCGTCGGCGCCGAGCGCGAGCGCGCCGCCCAATGTCACCCCCAGCGCGGCGTGCAACAGAAGCCCCCGGCGCAGCGCGCGCGCGCCGCCCTGGATCACCGCGCGGCTCATCGACTGGATGCTGCCGGTGACCACCACGTTGTTCACGATCGAGATGGCGCTGAGGGCGAGCGCATAGAGCCCATACCCGTCGGTGCCCAGCAGGCGCGTGAGCACCAGCGGCTGGAGAAAGCCCGTGGCCATGAACCACAGCTTGGCCAGGGTGATGAACGCAGCGCCGCGGGCGCCGTCACGCGCGGCCCGATCGGCCGTCGGCTTGTCGTCAATGCTCACTGCGCGAGGGGCTTTCTCTAAAGGGCGAGGTTGAGGCACTGCATGGCAACAAAAGACACCGCGGCGCTCATCGGGAGCGTGAGCACCCAGGCCACGAGGATGTTGCCCGCAACGCCCCAGCGCACGGCCGAGAGGCGCTTGCTGGCCCCCACGCCCATGATGCACGCGTTGATGCAGTGCGTGGTCGACACGGGCACGCCGAAGTGGCTCGCGGCGAGAATGGTCGCGGCGCCCGCGGTCTCGGCGGCAAAGCCCTGGAGCGGCGAGATGTGAATGATCTTCGTGCCCATGGTCTTGATGATCTTCTGGCCGCCGGGCATGGTGCCGAGGCCGATGGCCCCGGCGCAGGCCATCACGACCCACGTGGGCACGCGGTCGGGCCCCGAGGGCAGCACCGACGCGAGGAACGAGTGCGAGTGCCCCGCCCCCGCGAACGAGAGCAGCGCCAGGGTGATGATGCCCATGCTCTTCTGCGCGTCGTTGGAGCCGTGCGAAAAGGCCATGAGCCCCGCCGAGACGAGCTGCAGGCGCCGCGAGATCGAGTGCACCCGCGCGGGACGCACGCGGCGAAAGATCCAATAGAGGGCGAT
>CANMAT010000651.1 GCA_947494865.1 Deltaproteobacteria bacterium | reverse complement strand
GGCCACGACGGCGTCGTAGGGCGTGGCGCGGTGCTGGCGCGCGAGCGCGTCGCAGAGCGCGCGCGGCGCGGCCTCTCGCGCGCGTCGGCTGGTGACGCCGGGAACGCCCGCGAAGCGTCCGCGATCGTGGAGCTCGCGCCGCGCGTAGAGCGAGAGGGCGGAGGCGACGTCGCCGGCCTCGGGCGCGATCTCGACGGGCCAATAGCGGGCGTAGAGGTCGACGGGGCCGAAGCGCGCGAGGCCTCGCGCGAGGCGATGGATGCGAATGCGGCCGCCCGTGTTCGCCGGGGCGGGGAGATACGGCGCCACAAGGGCGAATGTGTAGGTGCGCGACGTCAAGGGGAGCACTGGACCCGTGGTGAGGTGTGCGTTACATACCGAAAGTCACATTAGATTCCACGGCGAGAGCGTCGCTCGTTCGCCGATCAGGAGAAACACACGATGATCGCGCTCACCGAAAAGGCTGCGGAGAAGGTCAGAGAGATCGCGCAGGCCGAAGGGCTCGAGGGCCAGGGCCTTCGGCTCCAGGTCAAGGGCGGCGGATGCTCGGGCTTCCAGTACGACCTCTACTTCGACGAGAAGGCCACCGACATGGACCAGATCGTGGAGTCGTGCGGCGTGCAGCTCTACGTCGACCCGCTGTCGCTCCAGTACCTCGAGAACACTCAGATCGATTACGTCGAAGGGCTCCACGGCGCGGGCTTCAAGTTCGAGAATCCGAACGTGAAGGGCACCTGCGGCTGCGGTAGCTCGTTCAGCGCCTGACACGCCTTCCCCCCGCGCGGCGACACCTCTCTTCGGGTGCGCCGCGCGGCCATTTCGAAGCCTCGAAGCCCTCGGTGTCGAGCCTCCTGCAGACTACCCGCGCACCTCGTTGGCGAAGGCCTGCGCGGCCTCACGCAGCGTCACGAAGGTGTACCCGCGCGCCTTGAGATCCACCACCACCCGCGTCAGCGTGGCGACCTTGTCGCCGAGGGGGATCTTCACGTCGTGCTGGTGCGGGCGCAGCGCGCCGAGGCCGTCGTGCTCGTCGAGCAGGTCGATGCCGTGGAGCTCGAGGTTCACCAGCGGGCGCCCCGCGATCTGCGCGGTGAGCAGGTCGACGCGGCGAGGCCCGGCGGCCATCACCGACGTGCCGATGTACGGCAGCCTCGCGCCGCGCGTGACGCCGATGGGCAGCTCGATGAGCCCGCCCTCGCTCGGCGCGCGACGCCAGTAGGGGCGCGCGGGCACATACGGATCGGCGGGCGAGGCGAGCACCGCGGGCGTGTCGACGATGGAGTGCGAGCGGCGGCCGCGCGCGCGCACCATCCCGATGTGCGCCGTCTTGCCGGCCCAGTAGAGGGGGCAGGGGAACACCGAGCTGTCGTAGAAGACGCCGAGCTCGGCGAGCGCGTCGAGCACGCGGTCGTTCACGGTGTATCCCGGCGCGCGAAAGCCCGACGGCGCGAAGCCCTGCACCGACGACACGGCCTCGATGCCGCCGCGCACCTCGGCGCGCATGGCGTCGCCGCTCATGCGCGAGAACTCGTAGCGGTGGTTGAGCGTGTGGTTGGCGAGCTCGTGCCCCGCGTCGACGAGCGTGCGCGCCGCCTTGCGCGCGACCTCGTGCTTCATGTCACGGCCGATGACGAAGAAGGTGCACGGCACGTCGAGCTCGTCGAGGAGCGCCCGATAGCGCGGCACCGCGCGGGCGTACACCGCGTGGGCGCTCACACCCTGCGGCTCGGAGAGCCCGTGAATGGCGTGGTAACAGGGGATCTCGTCGAGGTCGACGGAGAGGGCGCAGAGCTTCATGGAGGGTGTGCCGTGGGGCAGAAGGGAAGGAGCAGCGCAGAGACGACGCGGTGACGCTCAGCCGAAGGCGCGCTCGGCGCGCTCCTGCTCCTCTTTGCAGCGGATGCAGAGGTTGGTCTCGGGCCGCGCCTCGAGTCGCTTGAAGGCGATCTCCTCACCGCACTCTTCACACATGCCGAAGTCTTCGTGCCCGATCTTCTCGAGCGCGTGCTCGATCTTCTCGAGGAGGAACTTCTCGCGGCCGCGGAGGCGAAACGTAAACGACTGGAGGTACTCGCTCGACGCGAGGTCCATCTCGTCGGGGAGGTCGTCGGCGTCGAGGGCCATGCCCTCGGCCAGCGTGTTCTGCGCGTTCTCGATGATCTGTTTGCGCTTCTCTTCGAGCAGGGAGCGAAAGCGTGCGAGATCGGCCTTGGTGAGCGCCATGCGGTATCGGTCCTTTCACCACCGTCGGGAGGGCGACCGATTCGATGCTAGAAACCCGCCTCTGCGGGGTCAAGCAAGCGTTGCTCGCCCCTCACGAAAGCGTGTGACGCATACCGCGCGAGGCGGTTCGCTCAGCCCGCGCTGGCCTCGGCCGAGGCGCCCGGAGCCGTCGCGGGCTCCATGAGGTCGTTCCAGGTAGGCTGCTTGCGGCCGTGGCGGTTGACCACCGCGGGGGTGCGCAGGCGTCCGAGGCCGTACACCAGCCCGTTGATGGCCATCCAGCGCGCGGCGTAGCGCGCGTCGAGCCAGCGGTTGTCGGGCTCGAGGCGCCCGCGGAGCGTCGCGTCGGCGTGGCGGCGCGCGGCCTCGAAGGCCACGAAGAACCGGTCGACGTTGCGCTCGGGGGAGCATCGCTCGCGCGCGTGACGCTCCGCCGTGGCGCCGAGCGCGTGCCGCTTGCGGGGGTTGCGCAGCAGCGAGACGCACGCGCGCCCGAAGCGCCAGTCGGCGGCGTCGACGTCGCCGGTGGGCTCGACGAGCATGCCCGTGACGTCGTGCTCGACCTGCTGCGACACGCCCATGCCGTCGGCGAAGGCCACCGCGGGGAGCCCGCACCACAACGCCTCGCTCACGACCTGGCCGTACGTCTCGGAGAGCGAGGCGTACACGAAGAGGTCGGCGTGGCGATAGAACGTCGGCATCTGCGTGACCGAGAACTCGCCGGGGAACCAGCAGCGGTCGGCCACGCCGAGGGCCTCGGCGTAGCGGCGAAACACGTCGTGGTCGGGGCCGTCGCCCACGAGCGTGAGGGTCGCGTCGGGCACCGACGGGGCCACCCACCGCGCGAAGATGCGGAGCAGGCGCTCGACCTCCTTCTCGCGCGTGTGGCGGCAGACCACAAGCATGCGCGAGCCGCGGCGCATGGTGCGGGGAAAGGGATCGGCCCCCGCGGGGGCGTCGAAGATGCGCGGCTCGACGTTGCGCGGGATGACGTGAATGGGCGCGCGCACGCCGCGGTCGCGCCAGTATTGCTCGAGGCCGCGGCACAGCACGATGAGCCCGTCGCTCTCGTTGTACACGCTGGCCGACGTGCTCTCGGCGAGCTTGAGAAAGGTCTTCTGGAAGACCTTGTGGGCGAACTCGTTGTGGTGGAGCGACTCGGGCATCACGACCGGGTACACGCTGGGGACGTGCACCGTGTTGACGCACACGAGGGGGACGCCCTTGGCGCGGCGGAGCCACAGGCCGAGCTCCATGAGCTCCGTAGCGGTCTGGCCGAGCACGACGTCGAAGTCCCAGCTACGGGCCTGCTCGAAGACGTTTTCGAGGGGGAGGGGGACCCACACGCCG
>CANMAT010000650.1 GCA_947494865.1 Deltaproteobacteria bacterium | reverse complement strand
GGCATCACGCCCCTCAACACCGTCGAGACGGCGCAGTTCTACATCGACCGCGTGCGCCGCGAGGGGGCCGACGTGGTGGTGGTCGTGTCGCACGTCGGCCTCGAAGACGACGTCCGCATGCTCGAGAACACCACGGGCGTCGACATCGTGCTCAGCGGGCACCTTCACATCGTGCTCAACCCCACGCAGCAGGTCGACGACTGCCGCGCGGTCAACGCGCGCGGCGAGCACTTCATCCCGCAGCTCGCCGACCCCACGCTCGACCCGGCCAACATCGCCGCGTGCGCGCCCGGCGATTGCTGCAGCTCCTTCGGCACCTGCGCGCCGCAGGGCACGCGCGCCTACTGGCAGGTGGCGCGCGGCTTCCGCGAACGGCGCTGCACGCCGCGCAGGGTGCTGCTGCAGCACTCGGGCGCGTTCATGAAGTACCTCGGGCGCCTCGACACGGTGCTCTCCAACGACCCCGTGCGCATCATGCCGGGGCGCGAGGGCAGCTATGACCCCATCAACCGCTGGGAGGTCGTCGCCCACCGGTACACGCTCTATCCCGTCGACCGCCACGTGCCCGAAGAGCCCACGATGGAGCGGCTCCTCGAGCCCTACGCGCGCGCCCTCGACACGGTGGCCAACCTCGACAACCTCGTGGGCTACGCGCCCTCCGACGTCACGCGCGTCGCGCCCTCCGGGGGCGACTCGGCGCTCGGCAACCTCGTCACCACGAGCATGTGGCTGCGCCTCGGCGTGCAGACCGACTTCGCGCTCACCAACACGCTGGGCATCCGCGACTCGATCCCCGCCGGCGCGGTGAGCATCGACCAGCTCTTCAACGTGTTTCCCTTCGACAACTCGATCACCACCATGAACCTGTCGGGGCGCGAGGTGCGCGAGGTCTTCGACTTCGTCGCGCGGCGCTCGGGCGGGCGAGGGTGCACCTCGCAGGCGCAGATCGCCGGGGCGCGCGCGGTCATCGTGTGCGGGCCGTGCGCGCGCACCGACGCGCAGGGCCAGGCGCAGACGCTCTCGTCGTGCGCCGAGACGATCAACATCGGCCTGCGCACCGACGGCGCCCGCTGCGAGAACGACGCCGAGTGCAACCCCGCGGGGTGGGAGGCCACGGCCCCCGAGCGCCGCTCCCTCTGCGAGCCCGCCGCGCACCGGTGCATGGTGCCGCTCTCTCCCAGCGCCTCGTACGCGGCCGCGGTCAACAACTACATCGCCGGCGGAGGATCAGGGTTCTTCGTGCTGCAGCGCAACACCACGCAGGTCGACACGCGCGTCGAGCAGCGCGACGCCGTGATCGACTTCGTGCGCCAGTGGCCCCCCTGCGGCAGCAGCCCCGAGGTGGTGAGCGACCGCAACCGGCGCCGCGGCGTCACCGACCCGGCGATCGCCTCGCTGCCCCAGCAGGCCGACGACGGGCTGCGCGACTGCCAGCGCGACGACGACTGCATGAGCGACGCGCTCGTGTGCGCCTGGGCCGACCGCGATCACTACGACGACGTGGCGCGCGCGTGCGTGCAAGACGCCGCCGCCCCCGCGGGCGCCGGACGCTGCGTGCTGCGGCAGTGCCGCGACGACGTGCGCGCCCTCGTGGTCCGCGCCTGCCCTGCGCTCGCGGGCGACGAGGCCTCGGCGCGCTGCGCGTGCTCCGCGGCCAACCGTGCCGCGATGAGCTGCCGCATCCTGTCGTGCCTCGACGAGAGCATCGGCGCGCGCGCCGACGGGCGACTCACGATGGTGACGCGATGAGGCGCCTCGTCCTCGCGCTGCTGGTCGCCGGCTGCGGCCACACGATCGCCGACCCCGCGGCGGCCGACCGCACGGGCGCCGTGGCCTACGTGAGCGTCACGGCCGCGGGAGACCGCGGCGCGCGCGACCGACCACTCCCCTTCAGCGAAGAGGGCGCGCGCTTCACCGTGCGCGTCGAGGTGTTCGACCGCAACCACGCGCCGCTGCCCGACTTCAACGGCTGGCTCGGGCTCGCATCGACCCCTGGCGCGCTCCGCCTCACGCCGGCAGCCGGTGTTGTAGGCAACCACGTGCGGCTCGCGGGGGGCCGCATCGAAGGCCTCGCGGTGAGCATCGCGCGCGCCTACGGCGAGGCGCGACTTTGGGCCGAAGACACCGGGTATGTGCCCGTCGATCCGCAGCGCGTTCCGCTCCCGGCGTGCTCCAACGGCCTCGACGACGACGGCGACGGCCGCGTCGATTTCCCCGCCGACACGGGCTGCGAGGCCGTCAACGACGACGCCGAGCGCGGCGGCTCCTTCGCGGTGGGCGTGAGCGAGCCGATGTACTTCAGCACGCCCCTCGTGGCCGACGTCCAGGGTCGCACCGCGCAGTCGCCGCTGCTCGATCAGCGCATCACGCTCGAGGGCCGGTCCGATGTGACCGCCCCCGCCGAGGGCGACCGCGTGCACCGCCTCGTGGTCACGCAGACCGACAACTCGGGGTTCTACGTGACAGACATCGACGACCGCTCGTGCGGCGCTGACCACTGCTTCAACTCGCTGTATTCATTCAACTTTCGCACGCCCGACGGCATGCGGCCGTGCGACCTCCTCACCACGCTCACGGGCTCCGTCGCCGAGTTCGTCAGCTCGACGCAGCTCGCGCAGCCGGGGTTCCAGGTCGGCGTCGAGTGGCGCCCCGACGACCCTGTGGCGGGGGCGTGCCTCATCCCCGAGGCCGACGTCATCACCCCCGCGCTCGCGCGCGACGCGGCGCTCCTCGAGCGCTACGAGTCGGGTCTCGTCCGCGTCGAGAACGCGCGGCTCCCAACGCTCATGGGCCCCGCTCTCGCGCCGCAGGGGCGCATCATGGCGGGCGCCACCAACTGCGACCTCAACAACGACGGGCGCATCACCTACGGCGGCAGCGCCGAGGGCAACTGCGCCAACGACTGCCTCGCAGACCCGACGTGCTCCGAGTGGAGCGGCTGGGCGCGCTACGGGCAGATCACCGTCACCCTCGACACGCCGCCGGGAGAGGCCGTCGCGCGCGTCGCGGTCACCCCCAAGACGGTGAGCCCCAGCTTCGACCCGCTGCGCCCTCGCGGCCCCGCGGCCACCATCACGGGCACGCTGCGCCAGGTCGGCCCCAACTGGATCGTCAACCCGCGCTGCGAGCAAGACCTCGTGATCTCGGGCGATGGGCAGACCGTACGCGCCGCGCGCGACACATGCCTCCACGAGCGCACCGTCGGCGAAGAGTGACACCCCCCATGCACCGTACCCACGCACCCAAGATCGCGCTCGCGCTCTCGACGCTCCTCGCCGAGGGGGTCGCGGCATCGCAGCCCCTCGCGCCCGCGGGCATCCCGGGCGGAGCGCCCGCGGCCTCGGCGACGGCGCCCGCGGTGCCCGGCGCGCTGCCCCCCGCGGTGGCCACCGGCGCAATGCCGGGATCGCCCGCGGCCGACCTCAGCGCCAGCGCCGCGCGCACCTCCCACGACTTCATCGACACGCGCATCACGTGGACCTTCGGCGACGACGACGTGCTCGCCGACACGGGACAGCGCGTGCCCGTCTCGCCGCTGCCTCGCATCGGCGACCGGCCGCAGTATCAGCTCTTCT
>CANMAT010000649.1 GCA_947494865.1 Deltaproteobacteria bacterium | reverse complement strand
GTGGGCTCCGTCGCGCTCGAGACGCTCGCGGGCGTGCGCCACGTGTCTCCGCGCGGGCTCGCGCTCGGCGTCGCCGCGGGGCCGCGGCTCATCGAGGGCGACGCCACCGCCGACGTGCGCGCCGTCGCCTCGATCGGCTACGCGCCGCAGCCCCCGCGCGACGAGGAGTCGCCCGGCGACCGCGACCTCGACGGCGTCGTCGACCCCGACGACCGATGCCCCGACGAGGCCGCGGGGCCGCGCCCCGACCCGAGCGCCCCCGGGTGCCCCGTGCGAGACCGCGACCACGACGGCTTCCGCGACGAGGTCGACGCGTGCCCGACGCAGCCGCCCGGCGACGACCCCGACCCGCGGCGCATGGGATGCCCGAGCGACGACCGCGACCGCGACGGTGTGCGCGACGACGACGACCGCTGCCCCCTCGAGCCCGCGGGCGAGCTCCCCGACCCGGGCGCGCGCGGGTGCCCGCTGCGCGACGGCGACCGCGACGGCGTGCCCGACGGCGACGACGTGTGCCCCCTCGAGGCCGCGGGGCGACACCCCGACGGCGCGCGGCGCGGGTGCCCGACGCCCGACATCGACGGCGACGGCATTCTCAACGAGCGCGACGCGTGCCCCGAGGAGCGCGGCCCCGCGTCGCGCGACGCCGCGACGCACGGGTGCCCGCGGGTGTACGTCTCCGGCGACCGCGTGGTGATCACCCAGCAGCCGCGCTTCGCCGTCGACCGCGACGTGATCGCGGCGACGAGCGCGCCGCTGCTCGTCGAGGTGGCCGCCGTGCTCGAGGCGCACCCCGAGCTCACGCGCGTCGAGGTGCGGGGCCACACCGACGACGTGGGCAACGACGCGCGCAACCTCGACCTCTCGCAGCGCCGGGCGGCGTCGATTCGCGCGTGGCTCGTGGCGCACGGCATCGCGGCGGAGCGCATCACGGCGCGCGGCTACGGCGAGACGCAGCCCCTCGCCGACAACCGCAGCGCCGCGGGGCGAGCGGTCAACCGCCGGGTAGAGTTCGTGGTGACCGCGCGCGTCTCCGCGGGGGAGTGAGCGGGGTCAGGGCGCGGCGCTCGAAACGCATCGAGGGCGCAGCGTCGCATCGCAACGGGCCCCGCGAGTGTGCGTCCCTCGGCGGAGGTCGCCGACTCGTCACGAGGTCCTCCGATGCATCTGCGTTCTCGCCGCGCGGCGCTCGCGCTCGTACCGATGTTTCTCCTCGCCTGCTCGTCGGGTGATCCCGTCGTGGGCGGCGCGCCCGACGCGGCCGCGCTCGACGTCGCCGTCGACCTCGTCGTCGATGACGCGCAGCCCGACGCCGCCGACACCCCCGCGCCCCTCGACGTCGCCGACGCCCCCGACGCGATGGACGTCGCCGTCGACACGAGCGACGCCGACGGCCCCTGCACCACGGACGCGCACTGCGCCGACAGCCCCATCGGGCGCGTGTGCGACGTCGCCACGGGCCGCTGCGTCGCGTGCCGCGCGGCCGACGACACGTGCTCGCCGGAGCGCCACTGCGACCCCTCGTCGTCGACGTGCGTGCCCGGCTGCCGCTCCGACGAGGGCTGCCGCGCGGGCGCGACCGACGGCGGCGCGGGCCGCGACCGCTACTGCGACACCGCCGCGCGCGCCTGCGTCGAGTGCATGGTCGACATGCACTGCCCGCCGGGCAACCTCTGCGTGGGCAGCACCTGCGTGATCGGCTGCAACGCCACGCAGCCCTGCGGCGGCGGTCAGGTGTGCTGCGCGGGCGCGTGCGTCGACACGCAGGCGAGCACCGCCCACTGCGGCATGTGCGACGCCGCGTGCCGCGTCGAGAACGGCACCGCCGCGTGCCGCAACGGCAACTGCGCGGTGGGCGCGTGCGCCGTGCCCTTCGGCGACTGCGACAGCGCTACGGCCAACGGCTGCGAGACCAACACCTTCACCAGCGCCGCGCACTGCGGCGGCTGCGGCATGGCCTGCGCCGAGCGGCCCAACGCGGCCGCGCGCTGCGCCGCCGGGCGCTGCGAGTACGACTGCGCGCCGGGCTTCGCCGACTGCGACGGCAACGCGGCCAACGGCTGCGAGGCCAACCTCATGAGCGACACGATGCGCTGCGGCGCGTGCGGCGTGGCGTGCGGCCTGCCCAACGCGACGCCCGCGTGCGTCATGGGCCGCTGCGCCGTGGCGGCCTGCGTGGGCGACTACGCCGACTGCGACGGCAACGCCACCAACGGCTGCGAGGTCGACACGCGCGCGAGCACCGCGCACTGCGGCGGCTGCGGCAGGCAGTGTCCGCGGCGCACCAACGCGTTCCCCGGGTGCCTCGACGGCAACTGCGTGTCGTCGTGCCTCACGGGCTTCTCCGACTGCGACGCGAGCGAGGGCAACGGCTGCGAGGTCGACACGCGCGTCGACCTCTCCAACTGCGGCGCGTGCGGCCGCGCGTGCGCGCCCGCCAACGCCGCGCCCGCGTGCGCCGCGGGGCGCTGCTCGATCGCGCGCTGCAACGCCGGCTTCGCCGACTGCAACACGAACCCCGCCGACGGCTGCGAGGTCGACACGCGCGTGTCGGTGGCCCACTGCGGGGCCTGTGGCACGGTGTGCCCGAGCGGCCCGAGCCAGGTGCCCACCTGCGCCGCCGGGGTGTGCGCGCTCGCGTGCGCGCCGACCTACGTCGACCTCGACCGCAACCCGACCAACGGGTGCGAGTGCCGCACCACCGACCCCGACGCGCCCGACCTGTCGTTTCTCGACACCAACTGCGACGGCATCGACGGCGACGCCGCGGGCGCGGTGTTCGTCTCGACGCGCGGCAACGACGGCAACCCTGGCACCATGGCGAGCCCCAAGCGCTCCATCAGCGCGGCCGTCACGGCGGCGCGCGCGTCGACGCCGGTGCGCGCGGTGTACGTGGCGATCGGCACCTACGACGACACCGTGGCCCTCGCGCCGGGCGTGAGCGTGTACGGCAACTTCGACGACACCGCCGGGTGGGCGCGCAACGCCACGGGCGTCACGCTCGTGCGCGGCGGGCCCGTGGCCTTCGCGGCGCGCGACGTCAACGTGGCCACCGAGGTGCAACTCATTCAGGTGCAGGCGGCCGACGCGAGCGGCGCGGGCGCCAGCAGCTACGGCGTGCGCGTGGTCAACTCGACGGGGCCGGTGCTCTTCCGCGCGTGCGCGGTCACCGCGGGCCGGGCCGCAACGGGCGCGCCGGGCGCGGGCGGCGGGCGCGGCACCGACGGCTCCGTCGGCGGCGGCGCGAGCGGCGCCTCGGCGGGCGGCGGCGGCGGGTCTCCGTGCGGGGCCAACGGTGGCCGCGGTGGTGATGGCGTGTCGGGCACGCGCGACGGCAACGGCGGCGCGACAGGCACGCAGGTGGCCAGCGGCGGCGGCGGCGGCGCGGGCGGCGGCGGCGGCGGCGCGGGCGCGGGCTGCTGCTCGTCGCGAGCGGGCGCGCGCGGCAACGACGGCAGCGCGGGCGGCCGCGGCGGCGATGGCGAGCCCGGCAGCGCCGCGGCGGGGCTCGGCGCGCTGCGCACCGACACCGGTGATTACATTCCGCCCGTGGCGGGCAACGGTCGCGGCGGCACGCCCGGCGG
>CANMAT010000648.1 GCA_947494865.1 Deltaproteobacteria bacterium | reverse complement strand
CCGCCCGTGGTCACGAGCCCGAGCGAGAACTTCTCGGGGTAGCCGTCTTTCAAGAGCGCGGGCACGAGGAGGCCGCCCACGGCCACGATGGTGATGCCGCTGGCGCCCGAGAAGATGGTGAAGAACGCCGAGGCGAACACGCACACCACGGCGAGGCCGCCGGGCATCCACCCGAGGAGCGCGCGCGACACCCGCACGAGGCGCTGCGGCATGCGCGACTCGCTCATGATGTAGCCCGCGAGGGTGAAGAGCGGAATCGTGGCGAGCACGCTCATGCGCGCGAAGTGGTTGCCGAGCACGTCTTCGACGGCGTTCGACAGGAGGTTGATGTGGTGCCCCGCGTCGGCCTCGGGCGACGGCGTCGCGAGGAAGAACTTCACGAAGAGGAACATCCCCATGCCGCCCAGAAAGCTGAACAGGGGCGCGCCGATGAGGGCCATGATGGCGAAGAACGCGACGCCCGCCGTGAGGGGGATGTCGGCGACGCGCGGCGCGAGGCCGAAGCGCATCACGGCGAGGATGCCCGCGACCGCCACCGCGGCGCCGATGAAGTGCGCGACGGTGCCCTTCACGGGTACGTAGGCCTCGGGCGCCGGGGGCTCGAAGTTGCCCGCGAGCTGCTTGCGCATCACGAGGGGCCCGATGAGGGTGAGCGCGGCCACGCCGGTGACGAGGAGCGCGGGCTTGAACACCGAGGTGTTCGCCGTCACGAGCAAGAGCACCAGGAAGGCGCCGAGCGCGATGGCCACCTCGGGGAAGGTCGCGCGGTCGATGGCGGGGGGCTCGCGCGGGTCTTCGGTGGGGCCCTCGTGGGCGGCCGAGACGGGGTCGACGTGGCCCGCGGGCCTCGCGTAATCCTCGGCGCGAAAGCCCGAGAACGACGCCACGAACTCGTGAAAGGCGTGCAAGAGGAGGCGCAGGCCGATGAACGAGAAGCCCGCGGGGATCACGAACTGAAACTCGAACGACCGATCGACGGTGCTGGTGATGTGGTTCGCGAGGTTCTGCCGCGTGGTCTCTTCGGCCTGGAGCACGGCCTCGTGGAGTGAGCCGTAGATGCCCATGGCGAGCGCGAAGGCCACGAAGGCGCCCAGCGTGGCCGACACGCCCACGAGCGCGCGGCGCCCGCGGTCGGGCAGCATGCGCGAGAGCGCGTCGATGGCGAGGTGCTTGCGACCGCGCGTGGCGAAGCTGGCGCCCAGAAAGGCCGCCCAGATGGTGCCGTGCATGAGCACCTCGCCCGCGACGGGGAGCACCGCGCCGACGAGGCGCTCGGTCACGAAGCCCAGCGCGATGGAGAGGGGGATCGCCACGGCGAGGCCGCGCTGCAGGGCGGCGCCGCGGTCGAGCTCCTTCTTCAAGAAGCGCGTGGCGAGGCTCTGCGCGAGCGTCGCCCCCGTGGGGTCGGGAACGTCGAGGCCGTCGCGGCGCGAGAGGGGTTGCGCGGGGCCGTTGAGCTTGAGGCCCAGCGCGAGGGCCCACAGCGTCGCGGCCACGAGGGCGCGCGCTGAGGTGTTCTGCAGCACGCGCGAGGTCGACTCGGACACCGCCGCGAACAGCATGAAGCCGACGGTCACGAGGCTCAGCGCGCTCTCGGCGAGGAGCACTCCGCGGTCGAGCCGGTCGAGGGGTTTGAGAAACGGCGCGGGCCTGGCCGTAGGTGCACCACCAGCCATCGAGGCACTTCCTCTCCATGTGTGAATCGGCGCGCGCGAGACCTCTCCGTGAGGCCGCGAATACCGACAGAATTACGCGGAGAAGACTCTAGCCCGAAGCCAGCGCCAGCCAGAAGAACGATCTTCAGCCCGCCAGCCGCTCGAAGAGCCCGTCGCCCCCGAGACCCGCGCTCGCGCGGAGCTTCTTCCACAGGTCGCCCGCCGTGGCGAAGCGCGCCCGCGCCCGCTCTGCGAAGCGCGCGAGCTCGCCCACGCGCGCGTCGCCGAAGGTGCAGTACCGCACGGCGCGCCCCTCGGCGGAGGCCGCGACCCACTGGAGCGCGGCCTTGAGCGCGGGGTCTCCCCGAAACGCTCCGCAGCCCCAGTTTCCCGTGGCTACCGGGAGGTTGCGCGCGTCGCGCAAGAAGCCCGCCCGGGCCTTGTTGAGCTCGCGGAGCATGGCCTCTTCGCCGTACTGCGCGGCCGCGTCGGCGCGGCGGTAGTCCACCGCGTCGATGGCGACGAAATCGACGTCGGCGCTCCCGTCGGCGAGGCGCGCCACGGGGTCGTTGAAGGGCCCGGCGTAGGCGAGGGTGCTCGCGTAGCCCGTCGTGCGGGCGAAGCGCTCGGCGCCGCGCATCACGATCGCCTCGTCGGCGCGCATGCGGGGCGACAGGATCATCGCGGCCATGTGCTCGGGCGCCACGGCGAAGCGGATCTCTTCTTGTACGCAGCCCTTTCGAAGCACGCCGCCGCCCAGGAACTCGTTGGCGAAATCGACCTGCAGGTGCGCGTGCGCGTCTTCGACGGTGCCGCGCGCGTCGACCGTGAGACCGCTGAGGGGCGACGGGTCCATGGCCCACTCCAGCGCGGTGCGCGGCGGCGTCACCACGCGCTCGACGACGAGGCGCCCCGCAGGAGCTCCGTCGGCGATGCGGTCGAAGTACGCGAGCACGCAGCGCAGGCGCGCGTGCTGCGACGGGAGCTCTCCCGCGAGGAGCCGCGCGAAGTCTACGTCGGGGTGCAGCATCCCGAGCTCGGGCAGCGTGCCGAGCACCATGTGAGCGACCCACCCCGCGGCGTCGCTGCGCGTGAGGGAGGTGCGCCGCGCGGCGCCCACCGGGTGGATGTCGAGCGCGGGGCTGTCGTGCGCGAGGAGGGCGCGGGCGTGCGAGAGCACCGAGGGAACAATGCGGTCGAAGAGGCGCCCCGCGAAGCCGGGCTCGGCCGCGCAGAGCGCCTCGAGGGCGCTGAGCGAGACGCTGCGGCCCGACATCTGGGCGCGCGCCCGCGTGAGCTCATCGAGGCCCCGCGGCTCCATCGAGAGGAGCGCGCGGAGCTGCAGTCGTTTCGCGGTGGAGAAGGGCGCCCATGCGGTCATTGGGCAGTGGGAGTACGCTACGGCTCGCGCGGCGTCGAGCCCGCGTCGCCCTCGGCGGGGCTGTCGCCGCCTTCGGGCTTGAGCCCGTGGCAGGCCTTGTACTTCTTGCCCGAGCCGCAGGGGCAGGGGTCGTTGCGGCCTACCTTGGGGCCGCTGCGACGCACGGCCTGAATGCTCTCGGGAGGAATCGACGCCTCGGGGGGGCTGTAGGCGTCGGGGCCCGCGGTGTCGCCCGTCGCCGGGGGCGGGAGGCTGGCGCCGCCGCCGCCGCGCCGCGAGCCCGGCTGGCGGCGGCGTACGGTCTGCACCTGCGAGGCATCGAGGCCCAGCGACTCGAGGGCGGCCTGCATCGCGGCCTCGTCTTCGAGGCCCTGCGAGCCGGCGTGGTTGAACTGCATGCTCCGCTCGCGGTCGGCGGCCATGCGCTGCTCGCGCTCTTCGAAGCGCTCGACGTCTTCGGCGGCGCGAAACTCGGTGTGAAAGAGCTTCGTGAGCACGTTCGAGTCCACCGTGTGCATCATGGCGGTGAACATGTCGAAGCCCTCCTTCTT
>CANMAT010000647.1 GCA_947494865.1 Deltaproteobacteria bacterium | reverse complement strand
ATCGTGGGCGCCTCTGGGCAACACACGTCGCCGACGGCGAACACGCCCGCGCGCGAGGTGTGCTGCAACCGATCGACGCGCACGTAGCCGCGCGCGTCGGTGGCGACGCCGAAGCCCTCGCTCGATGGCTCGGGGCCAACGCACACGAACACCATGTCGGCGCGCAGACGCTCGCAGCCCTCACGCGTCCGAACACGTACGGCCTCCACGCGGGCGGCGCCCTCGATCGCCTCGACCTCGGCGAACGTGCGCAGCGCCACGCGCGCGTCGGCGAGCACCGGCGCGAGAAAGGCGTCGCGCGCCGAGAAGCGGTCGCTGCGGTGCACGAGCGTCACCGAGGCCGCGTGCGGCGCCACCATGAGCGCGTGCTCGAAGGCGTCGTCGCCGCCACCGACGACCACGACGTGCTGACCGGCATAGGCGCGCGGGTCGGGGCCGATGTTGTGGTGCACGCCACGACCGACGAGTGCACGCTCTCCGGGCACGCCGAGACGCCGACGCCGAACCCCGGTAGCGAGCACCACCGCGCTCGGCGTGAGCACCTCGCCATCGCCGAGGCGCACCGTCAACGAGCGCGGGTCGAGCTCGGCGCGCGCGTGCACGCGCACGTCGACGCCCGCATCGGTGAGCTGCGACCGCAGTCGCTCTGCGAGCGCAGCGCCCATCACGGGCGTGTGCCCCGGGAGATTCTCAACGGGCAGGGGAATCTCATGAAGCTGCCCCCCGTGACGCTCGCGCGCCTCGACGAGCACCACGCCAAGACCAAGCGACACGCACCACAGCGCGGCGCTCATCCCCGCGACGCCCGCACCAACGACCACGACGCTCACTGGCACGGGCATGCTCTCACCGAAGCGTCAGCGCCACGACCGCGCCGATCAGAAGTAGCGCGACCGCGGCGACGGCGACGTACGGCGCTGCCCCGGTAGGCTTGACGAAAACAGAGGCCTCGACGTCGGCCCCATCGCCCCCGCTCGGCGCGGCGGGCGCACGCTCGGGCTCCGCGGCGCGCGCGTTTGCCTTCTGCTCGCTCGCAGCGCGATGCGGGCCGGAAGTGGGCGCCCGCATCGCTCCCGCGCTCGGGAGCCGCTCCGTGAGGGCGGCGGTGGACGCGAGCGCCCACTCCGCGTGGTCGCCGCTCAGGCCGAGCGCACGGCCGAGGGCGTCGGCGAGCTCGCCCACCGTCTGAAAGCGCTCCGAGGGCTTCTTACGGAAGCCCTTCATGAGTACGTCGTCGAGCGACGCGGGGAGCTTCTCGTTCGCGAAGGTCGGAGGCTCGGGCTCATCGCTCAAGATGCGAAACAAGATCTGCGGTCCGTTGGTGCCCTTGAAGGGCACGCGCCCCACGAGCATCTCGTAAACGATGGCGTTGATGGCCCACACGTCGGCGCGGTGGTCGAGGTCGGGGTCGCCCTGGGCCTGCTCCGGCGCCATGTAGAAGGGCGAGCCGATGGTGGTGCCCAGCACCGTGAGCTTGTGCCCGCGGTCCTGGCCGCGCGTGAACTTCACCGAGCCGAAGTCGAGGAGCTTCACGCGCAGGTCGTCGCCCACACGCACGACGAAGATGTTGTCGGGCTTCATGTCGCGGTGCACGAAGCCCGCGCGGTGCGCGGGGTCGAGCGCAAGCGCGACCTGTGAGGTGACGCGCACCACCGAGGCGAGAGGGAGGAGCTTCTCCCGCGTGAGGAGCGCGCGGAGCTCCTCGCCGTCGAGGTACTCCATGGCGAGGTACCAGGTTCGCGCCGAGCGTCCTGGCACCGAGGGCACCGACGCGAAGTCGATCACGTCGACGATGTAGGTGTGATCGAGCTTGAGCGAGGTCTCGGCCTCGCGGCGAAAGCGCTCGATGTTCACCGGGTCGTCGGCCACGTCGGAGTGGAGGATCTTCACCGCCACGCGACGGTCGGCGCGGAGCTCCCGAGCCTCGTAGACGCGGCCCATCGACCCCTCGGCGATCACACGGCGGACCTCAAAGCGATCCGCGATCGTGTGACCGACAATGGGGTCGTCAGGGTCCGTCGAGACCGGCACCGCGTCGACGGGACGCAGCGCGGTTCCGTCAGCCGTGCAGAACCCCGCGGCCTCGGCGGAATACATGCGTTGGCACTGCGGGCAAGCGTGGAGCATGAGGGTGACTGCCCGCAGGGTCAGCGAGGGGTGGCGGCGCGCGGAACGAGCAGAATCCTGTTGCAGTTCGGGCACTGGTAGACCCGATCGGCGCGCAGAATCTGGTTGTAGAGCTGCGGCGGAAGGGTCACATGGCAGCCCCGGCAGATGCCCCCGGTGCACTCTGACACCCCGCTGCCGCGGCGCGTAAACGCCATGGTGTACGTACGCAGAATGTCAGCGCGAACGCGGCTCGTGATGGCCTTGCGCTCGTCTTCCATCGCACGCTTGCGTCCGAGGAGATCCTCTCGGCGACCGCGCGCGACGGCCTCTTCGTCGGTCAGGTGCTTCACGAGCTCGGCGAAGTCACCCTCGTGACGCACGATGCTCGCGTTTACCTCGACCACCACCTGCGCGAGGCGGTCAGCCTCGGCGGTGCGCTCTTCTTTCTCGCGCTTGAGCACCTCTAGCTCGCGCGTAGTCGCCTCCGTCTCGCGATTGTTGCGGGCCTGCTCCTGCCTCTTCTTCGAGCGCAGGGCCTTCTCCGCAATCATCTCGAGCTCGGCCTGGTGAGAGAGCCGGAGCTTGTCGGCGTCGGCGAGCTGCTGCCGCTCGCGGTCGAGCAGCTCGCGGATCTTGTCGACGTTCGATCGGAGCTCCGTGAGCTGCGAGTCCACCTCGCTGAGCTCAACGTCGATCTGGCGAAAGGCCAGATCGGTCCGGGACAGTTCCTCCAACGCTTCGAGCTGTTCGCGCACCCTTCGGTCCTCCACCGGACGCTGCGGATCTCAAGTATCGATAGGCCCATCGGGCATTGAACCCGAAACCTCCCGATTATAAGTCGGGTGCTCTTACCGGTTGAGCTATGGGCCCGTGGCGCGTCGATCCGGGAGAGCGACTCTAACTCCCGACGCCGCTGCCACGCAACGCCGCGTTCCGTCTACGACGCACCGACCATGCCGCGCGCCGGTGTGTCCAGAGAAATCGCGCAGAAATTGGCGGCGTCGACCGCGGCTCGCCTAGTGTCGGCCTGTGCGCGACGACGATGTTCTCCTCGATGGATACCTTGCCCACCTGCGCGTCGAACGGGGCCTCGCCCAGCGAAGCGTAGAGGCCTACGCGGGCGACCTGGTGCGCTTCGCCCTGTTCGTACGACAAGACCTCACGAAGAACTTCGACGGCATCGACGCGGGCGACGTGGCCGCGTGGCTTGTCTCCCTCTCGCGCGACGGAATCTCCGCCCGCGCCCAGGCTCGCAAGCTGTCGGCGCTGCGTGGCTTCTACAAGTTTCTCCTCGCCGAGCGCCGCGTCACGGCCGATCCTACGGCGCTGGTCACGGGGCCGCGGCTTCCGCGCAAGCTGCCGCAGGTGCTCACCTTCCCCGAGGTCGAGCAGCTCCTCGCGGCGCCCGACGCCGCGACGCCGCGCGGGTGCCGTGACGCCTCGATGATTCAGCTCCTCTACGCCTCGGGGCTGCGCGT
>CANMAT010000646.1 GCA_947494865.1 Deltaproteobacteria bacterium | reverse complement strand
GCCGCGCCGCAGGTCAACTGCGGCGGCGTCTGCACGGCCACGCAGTCGAGCCCCGCGCACTGCGGGCGGTGCAACAACGCGTGCCCCGGGGCTCAGGCCTGCGTGGCCGGCGCGTGCGTCGCCACCTGCGCCGCGCCCCGCGCGCTGTGCTCGGGCGCGTGCACCGACCTCGCCACGAGCGCGGCCCACTGCGGCCGCTGCGCCAACGCCTGCGCCAGCGGGCAGAGCTGCGTCGCGGGCGCGTGCACGCTCGTGTGCCCGGCGGGGCAGCTCAACTGCGGCGGGGCGTGCGTCGACGCGCAGACGAGCGGCGCCCACTGCGGCCGCTGCGCCAACGCCTGCGCGGCGGGGCAGGCGTGCGTGGCCGGCGCGTGCGTGACATCCACCTGCGCGGCCCCGCGGATGCTGTGCGCGGGCGCGTGCACCGACGCGCAGTCGAGCGCGTCGCACTGCGGCCGCTGCGGCAACGCCTGCGCGAGTGACCAGACGTGCTTTCTCGGGAGCTGCGTGGCCGCGTGCGGCGCGCCGCGCGGGCTCTGCGGGTCGGCGTGCGTCGACCTGCAGGCGAGCGTGGCGCACTGCGGGCGGTGCAACAACCCCTGCGCCGCGGGGCAGGCGTGCACCGGCGGCGCGTGCGGCGCGGCGCCGACGGGGGCGCCGTTTCGCGCAGTGTCGCTCTCGACGACGGGCTGCCGCACGCTCGAGCAGCCCGCCGAGGCGGGCGACGACCGCGGGGGCATCACCGTCAATGCGAGCTACGTGTTCTACAACGCCGACGGGCGCTTCGCGCGCTGGTCATCGGCCGACCTCACGGGGTACCTCGCGAGCCCATCGCCGCGCGACGGCCTCGTCAACGACCTCGCGACGGGCGCCATCTACGCGATGCTGTCGGCGACCGACGCAGAGTTCGCGGGCTCGACGGCCTCGTCGCCGGTGGGCTTCGCGATCACGCAGCTCGGCGCCGTCGACGCCACCACGGGCGCGCTCACCGCGGGGCGCGTCCGGCTCTCGACGCCGGTGGTGGTCACCCACGACGCGGGCTTCTTCGCGGGCCACGGGTTCATCGTGGTGCACTCGGGCCTCGCGACGCCCCTCACGCCGCAGCGCTGGTACGTGATCACCCTCCCCTCGGGCGCGGTGACCACCTTCGCGGGCAACGGCAACCCGCCGCACCACGTGTGCGAGAACGGCGCGTGGTGGGGCCTCGCCGAGCGCATCGCCGGGCAGTACAGCGTGGTGCACGTGCGCAACAACACCTCGATCGTGCGCACGCGCCTCAGCGACAACGTGCAGGCCGTGCTGGGCACCTACACCGACCTCGCCGACGTGTGCTCGATCACGGCGCTCCCCGCGAGCGGGCGCTGGTACTTTCACGCCGAGGGGTCGTCGGAGATGGCGCCCGCCGGCGTCGAGACCACGGGCTACTGCCCCGGCGCCTTCGCCTTCACCGACCCGTAAGGCCCCGTTGCTCCGCCGCATCACCGATCGCAACGTGCGCGTGATCTACCTCGCGATGCTCCTGGTGAGCACCGCGTACGGCGTCGCCGTGGCGGTGCTCGCGCTGCACCTCACGGCGCACCACATCCCGAAGCTCGCCATGGGCGGCCTCGCGTCGGCCTTCGCCCTGGGCCTCATGGTGTGCTCGGGCGTCGCGGGCTGGCTCGTCGCGCGCGTGGGCCCCAAGCCCGTGCTCGCGGGCGCCCTCCTCGGCTACGCGGTCTGCGTGGCGTGCTTCCCCCTGTGGTCGACGCTGCCCGCGCTCACCGTCGCGCGCTTCTTCGACGGCGCCTCGTCGGCGTTCATCTGGGTGGCCGCCGAGACGGCCCTGCTCGCCGTCGCCGACCGCACGCACAAGGGCCTCATCATGAGCGGCTACGCCGTGGCGTTCGCGCTCGGGTACGTGCTCGGTCCGCTCATCGCGTCGGCGGTGGTGCACGTCAGCGGCACGTCGGCGCCCTTCCTCGTGTCGGGCGCGCTGGGCCTCGCCGCGTCGGCGGTCGTGGCGCGCGGCCTCGACGGCGCGTTGCAGTCGGCGCACGGCGCCCTCCACGCCGATGGGGCTCCGTCGCCCCTCGCGGTGGTGCTCTGGCGCATCAAGACCTCGTGCGCGGGGGCCTTCGCGTACGGCTATTTTCAAGCCTCCGTGGTGCTGTTTCTCCCGCTGTACCTCATCGAGTCGAAGGGCGTCCCGGAGCGCCACACCCTCTTCGTCACGGCCTTCTTCGCCGCGGGGATGCTCGGGCTCACCACGGTGATCGCCCGCTACGGCGACCGCCACGGGCACCTCCGCGTGATGGCCGCGCTGGGCCTCATCGGCGCGCTCATGGTGGGGGGCTTCGTGGGCCTGTCGTCGTTTCCGCTCATGTGCGCGGCGGTCTTCGTGGCGGGGGCCGCGCTCGCGTCGATCTCGCCGCTCAGCCTCGCGCTCCAGGGGCTCATCGCCGCCCCGCGCGACCTCGGCCGCGCCAACGCCCTCTACAACGCCGCCTACGCCGTGGGCATCTTGCTCGGCCCCCCCGTGTCGGGCGCCCTCTTCGGCGCCCGCGGGGGCGTGGTGATGCTGCTCCACCTCGCGGCCCTGTGGCTGGTCTTCGTGGCCGCCGCGGTGGTGTTCGCCCTCGACGACCCACGCGCGCAGCGGCGCTTGTAGCGGCGCACGGGCGTGGCCATGATGGCGCCCTCATGGACCCCAACCTCGACGACCTCGCCCCCACCCTCAACGAACGCAGCGACGGGTGGAACGCCGCCATGGGCCTGCGCTTCGTGCGCGCCACCGCCGACGAGGTGGTGGCCGAATGGACGGTGGGCCCGCACCACCTGCAGCCCTACGGCCTCGTGCACGGCGGCGTGTACTCGGGCGTGATCGAGACCGTCGCCTCGGTGGGGGCCGCGGTGTACGGCCTCGCGCGCGGGCTCTCGGTGGTGGGCCTCGACAACCACACGTCGTTCCTCCACGCGGCGCGCGAGGGCACGCTCACGGCCACGGCGAGGCCTCTCACGCGCGGCCGTCGCACGCAGGTGTGGGAGGCCACCATCACCGCCCCGACGGGCCGCGCGGTGGCCACCGGTCGCGTGCGCTTGCTCTGCCTCGAGCAGGGCGCGCGCGTAGCGGGCGAGACGGTGGCCGTGAAAGGCCAACCGATCGAATAGAGACGCCCCCGGTGCCCGTGCGGTGATCGCCCGGCGCATCGGAGCGGCACACCGCTGTGCCAGCGAGGGCCCGTACCCCATCCCTGAGTGGGTCACGCACGCGTGTGCGAGCCCGACCGTGGCGCGCTCTGAGCGCGCTCGCCCCATGGCACGGGGGTCGCAGTTGCGGGCGCATGACGGCCTCGATGTTTCACGCCTCCGCGCGCTCACTGCCGCCCGCCGCGAGCGCCTCGCCGCTGCGGCGGAGCAGCGCGCCGAGCGACGAGGCGCTCCCTCTGGTGCTCATCGTCGACGACGAAGAGATCGGCCGCGAGACGCTCGCGGCGGTGCTCGCGCGCGAGCCCGTCCGCGTGGCGTGCGCGGCGTCGGGCGCCGAGGCGCTCGCCTTCGCGCGCGAGCACGACGTCGACACGGTGCTCCTCGACGTGATGATGCCCCGCATGG
>CANMAT010000645.1 GCA_947494865.1 Deltaproteobacteria bacterium | reverse complement strand
GCCCGACGCGATGCGCACCTCGCGGGTGCGCAAGAGGTCGAGGTGCATGCCCGACAGCGTGGGCACGAAGTGAATGGGCGACGAGACGAAGAACTCCGGCGACGGCTCCTTCGCGCCGATGAAGCGCAAGAGGTTGTAGGTGCCGCTCATCGCCATGGATTTGTGAAAGAGATCGGGGAAGCGGCACACCATCGCCGCCGCGTGGAAGGCACCGATCGAGGCGCCCGCGGCCCACAGCCCGACGCCCTCGTCGCCGCAGTCTTTGCGAACGGCGGGCACCACCTCGTGCTTCACGTACTGGTGGTACTGGTTCATCATGCGCATGCGCTCGTGGGGCGACGCGCTCTTGTCGAACATGGTGCGACCGGCCACGCTGTCGCACGAGTACACCTTCACCCTCCCCGCAGAAATAAGCGGGTCGAGCACCTTGATCATCAAGAACCGCTCGATCTCTTCGGCGTCGCCGCCGGCGGTGGGAAACACCAGCACCGGCTGCCCATAGTGGCCCCAGCGGGCCAGCGTCGACTCGCAGCCCAGCCGCTCCGAGTGCCATCGTGTCTTCGCAAAAGTGCTCATCGGGGCGCCGATCATCGCACACTGATCGCGACGCGCCGCAACGGTTTCGCGCCGCATTCTCGACGCAGTGCGGCGTCGCTCGGGGGTTCATTTGGCGCATGGTTCCGTGGTAGCGACTGCGGCCATGACGAACGAGGCAACCCCGCTGCGTGAGGCGCTGCTCGACGGTTTTCGGGCCACGCTCGACGACGTGCTCCCGTGGTTCAAGGCCCAGATGCCGCCGGCGTACTTCGCCGACACCGACGCCCGCGAGCAGCTCGTGCACGTGCGCGCCGTCGTGGCCGCGCGCGCCTCGGGTCAGAGCCCGCGCCTCACCCTCCGCGGCGACGACGGCCACCGGTGGACGTTCATCAGCGACGCCGACAAGCCCGGCATGCTGCATGACATCCTCGTGCAGCTCCCCCCCGACGCGCCGCTGCGCGCGGTGAAGGTTCACACCTCGGCCGACGGCCAGCTCTCGATCGACACCGTGGTGATCGGCGAGGCCCCGCGCTTCGACCCCAACGACCGCGAGCTCGCCGCGCGCCGCGAGGCCATCCTCGCCCACGCCCGCTCGCAGGGCGGCGACGAGGCCCTCGTCGACCGCTACCTCCGCGGCTCGTCGGCCGAGTACGTGCGCGTCGTCACGCCCCTGCGCGCCGAGCGCACCGCGTCGCTCTTCGGCGAGGTGAGCGGCACCGACGACACGGTCGTGCGCCTCGAGCCCGAGCGCGACCCGAGCCTCTCGCGCGTGATCGTCGCCGCGGGCAACCCCACCGCGCGCCGCATGGCCGAGCGCTGCGCGGCCCTCCTCGGGGCGCACAGCATCAACATCTTGCGCGCCTTCGTCGACGTGATCGACGACGGCGGCAACGGCTCCGTCGCCGTGTTCAGCTACGTGGTGCGCTCGCCCGACGGCGGCGCCATCGACCCCGACGGAGACCTCTGGCGCCATGTCTCCGCCGACCTCGCGCGCATGAAGTGGGTCACCGACGCCGCCATCGCGCTCGACCGCCAGTCGCCCGCCACGGGCCTCACGCGCTGCGAGACGCTCGTCGCCCTCGCGAGCCTCGCGCACCAGTCGCTCGTGCGCGAGAACCCCTTCGCGTACGCCCGCGCCCGCGTCACGGCCATCGCCGTCGCGCACCTGGGCATCTCGGCCGACATCGCCGCGCTCCTCTCCGACCGCTTCGACCCCGCGGCCCCCCTCGCCGACGGCGACTTCGCCGCGCGCGCCGAGGCCCTGCGCGAGCGCATCGACCGCACCGTCGACGGCGACGACGCGCGCCGCGCCCTCTCCACCATGCTCCTCGCGGTGGAGAAGACGTACCGCACCAACCTCCACCTCCCGAAGCGCTACGGCCTCGCGCTGCGCCTCGACCCGACGATCATCGCGCGGCCCGACGCCCCGGAGGTGCCCTACGGGCTCTTCTTCGTGCACGGCCTCGGCTTCGACGGCTTCCACGTGCGCTTCCGCGACATCGCGCGCGGCGGCGTGCGCGTCGTGCGGCCGGGCAGCCCCGAGCAGCTCGCGGCCGAGACCGACCGCGTCTACGACGAGGCCTACGCCCTCGCCTTCGCGCAGCAGCTGAAGAACAAAGACATCCCCGAGGGCGGCGCCAAGGCCGTCATCGTGTCGTCGTCCGATGTGTCCGTCGCGCGGGCCTTCAAGGGCTTCTCCGACGGCCTCCTCGACCTGCTCGTGAGCGACCCCGGCGGCCGCGTGATCGACCGCTTCGGCCGCCCCGAGACGCTCTACCTCGGCCCCGACGAGAACATCACCCCCGAGCTCATCGTGTGGGTGGTGGCGCGCGCCGCCCGCCGCGGCCACAAGCTCGCCGCGTCGTTCATGAGCAGCAAGCCCGGCGCGGGCATCAACCACAAGGAGTACGGCGTCACCTCCGAGGGCGTGACGGTGTTCCTCGAGGTGGCCCTCAAGGCCGTGGGCATCGACCCGCGCGCGCAAGACTTCACGGTGAAGATCACCGGCGGCCCCGACGGCGACGTGGCGGGCAACGAGATCAAGATCCTGCACCGCGAGTACGGCTCGCACGCCAGGGTGGTGGGCATCGCCGACGGCTCGGGCTCGGCGGAAGACCCCGACGGCCTCGACCACGACGAGCTCCTGCGCCTCGTGGCGCGCTCCGAGGCCATCGCCTGCTTCGACCCCGCGAAGCTCGGGCCTCGCGGCAAGGTGGTGCCCGTCGCCGCGCCCGACGGCGTGCGCGCCCGCAACACCATGCACAACCGCGTGGTGGCCGACGTGTTCGTGCCCGCCGGCGGCCGCCCGCAGACCATTCACATCGGCAACTGGGCCGAGTACCTGCTCCCCGACGGCACGGCCTCGTCGAAGGTCATCGTCGAGGGCGCCAACCTCTTCATCACCCCCGACGCGCGCGTGAAGCTCGGCGAGCGCGGCGTGCTGGTGCTCAAGGACAGCTCGGCGAACAAGTGCGGCGTCATCTGCTCGAGCTTCGAGATCACCGCCTCGCACCTGCTCACGGAGGCCGAGTTTCTCTCGCACAAGCCCCGCATGGTGGCCGAGATCGTGGAGCGCCTGCGGCTCCTGGCGCGGGCCGAGGCCGAGCTCCTCTTCCGCGAGCGCGCGCGCAACCCGGCGGTGCTCATGCCCGAGGTCTCGGTGCGCCTCTCGCGCGCGATGATGCGCGTGCAAGACGCCATCGACGCCGTGCTCGACGACCTGTCGCCGAGCGACCGCGCCCTCGCCGACGGCCTCGTGCTCGAGCACCTGCCGCCGGTGCTCCGCGAGGTGGCGGGCGACCGCGTGGCGACGCGCCTCCCGGCGGCGTACGCGCGCTCGATCGTGTCGTCGTCGCTGGCGGCGCGCATCGTGTACCGCGAGGGCCTCGACTGGGTGGCCCCGCTCGCCGACGCCGCCCTCGGGCGCCTCGCGTTCCGCTACCTCCGCGGCGAGCGCGACGCCACCGCGCTGGCGCGAGCCATTCGCGGGGGCGAGCCCATCGACCGCGAGCGCGCCGCGCAGCTAGTCGAGCGCGCGGGCGCCCGCGTCGCCGCCGAG
>CANMAT010000644.1 GCA_947494865.1 Deltaproteobacteria bacterium | reverse complement strand
GCTCTACGTCGACGGCTGCAGCAGCGGCGCCGGCGCGTACACCGCCACCGTGACCCGTCCCTGACCGCGACGCGCGCGGGCGTCACGTAGACCCCGCGCGCTCCCCCTCCGCACCTCAGTCCCCCTTCCGCACGCCCGCTCGCGCCTCCCGCGTCCGACACAATCGACGCGGCGAGGCGCGCACGCGCTTCTCGCGCGTCCCAAGCTCCCCCTACCCTCGACCGTTGAACGGAGCGGTGACCCCCAATGACACGATCGTCTCTCGTCTTCGCACTCGTGGCGCTGCTCGCGCCCGCGTCAGCCCTCGCGCAGCGCGCCCCTCGCGCAGCCTGTGTGCCCGGCAACCCCCTTTACGATCGCGGAGACTACCGCTGCTTCGGTGAGCGCCCGGTGCCGTCTCGGGCTCGCGCCGCGGTGAGCGCCCGCGTCGAGGCCGCGCGCTTCCTCTCGGGCGGCGCCCTCACCGCGCACCTGCGCGACGAGCTCGAAGACCACTTCGACGGCCTCTCGAGCGCCCTCGCCGAAGAGCTCCCTTCGCTGACCGACGACGACGGCGACCTGCACACCCCCGACGTGCGCCTCGCGGTGGTGCTCCTCCCGAGCGGCAGCGTGGGGCGCGTGCGGGTGCTGTCGCATCACGGTGACGCGCTCGACCGTCGCATCGCGCAGTCGCTCGCGGCGGGGGTCTCGTCGAGCGATGGGGTCTCCATCGAGGGCTCCGAGGTCGAGGTGATCGTGCGGCTGCGCCCCCGGCTGCGCTACACCCGCTGGCTCGCGCCCCGCCATGTGCGCTGCTGCGTCGAGCCCTCCTACGACGAGTAGGATTGACACGGCCTCCGCGGCGCGCGATGCCTCCGCGCGCACCCCTCATGGCGAGACCGACCCGCTCCGCCCCTGCCAACCTCCGCGGCAGCCCCGAGGCCGTCGAGAAGCGGCGCCTCGCGCGCAAGCTCAACCGACTGCTCACCGAGGGCTCCGACGCGACCGCGCTCGGCGACGGCCGCACCGAGCGCCGCAAGCAGCGCCTCTTGAAAGAGCTCGAGGAGGGCACGCGCGCCGAGCCCCCTACGCTCAAGCCCATCGAGGTGCTCCAGCACGCGCACGACCTGCTCACGCTGAACGTCCCCCTCGCGGCCATTCGCAAGGTGGTGCGCCTCGTCGCGCGCCCCGCGGTCGACCCCGACGAGGCGCGCGCGCTGCTCGCGAAGCTGCAGACCGCGTACGACTTTCGCCCCGAGGTCTACGAGTTTCTCGGCCTCCCGAGCGACGTGGTGCAGCTCCGCGTCGTAGCCGAGCGCAGCCCCCCCAAACGCGGGCGCCCCCGCAAGACCTGACGGGTCGGTCTGCCGCAACGGGCTTGCAATCGGTCGCGGTTCCGGTGAAAGAAGCGTCGGTTCCTATCGCCCCTATGAGCGCTCCGATCGACGACAGCACGGCTCCGACGCCGGAAGAGGCCCCGACGCGCCGCGGCGCCCCCTGGCGCGATCCCCTCTGGCGCATGCGGTGGCTCGTGCCGGGCCTCGCGCTGGCCTTCGCGCTCGCAGTCATGATCCGCGCGCACTGGCACTTCATTCGCCCCTTCGCCACGCCGGTCTCCAACGACGAGGGCTACATCGCCGCCCTCGCGCTGCGCATGATCCACGGCCAGTGGCTCCCCTACGTCGACGGCGTGTCGCAGCGCGGCCCGCTGCTCTACTGGATCGCCGCCGTGTTCATGAAGATCGGCGGCCAGTTCTCGTGGCTGCCCATCCGCTGGCTGTCGCTCTCCACGGGCGTGAGCTCGGTGGTGCTGTGCTTCCTCGTCGCCGCCGAGTTCACCACGCCCCTCGCGGGCGGCATCGCGGCGCTCTTCGTGACGTACTTTCTCTCGTACGAGCTCACCCCGTGGGACGGCATCGGGTACAACGGCGAGATCCTCGCGATGCAGTTCGTGCTGGGGTCGTTTCTCTGCATCGGCCGCGCGCAGCGCCCCGTCGGCGGCCCCAGACCCCTCTCGTCACGCCGCGAGCGGCTCATCGTCGCGGCGGGCCTCCTGTCGGCCTTCGCGGGCCTCTCCAAGCAGATGTCGCTCGTGCATGCGGGGCCGTCCATTCTGTGGCTCGCGCTCGGCCGCACCAACGACGACCGCCCCCTCAAGATTCGCCTCCGTGAGGTCGCGATGTTCGTCGGCGCCATGGCCGTGCCGTACGCCCTCGTCGTCGCCCTCTACGCCGCCACGGGGCACCTGCGCGAGTTCGTTTATTACTATCAGCGCTACGGCCGCGACATCTTCATGGCGCCGCTCACGCGCGACTACATGCGCGACAAGATCCGCGAGCAGATCGACCGGTACTACCTCGGCGCGGCGGCGGTGTCGTCGCTCGGCGTGGTGGCCCTCTCGCGCTCGGTGAGCGCGTGGGTGTCCGATCAGGTGCGCGGCATCGAGCGGTGGCGCCACGGCGCGACGGCCATGTTCCTCGTGCTCGAGCTGTGCTGCGCGGCCTTCGGGGCCTTCTTCACGTGGCGCTTCTTCCCGCACTACTTCGTGCAGGTGTTCCCCGTGGCCGCCGTGGTGGCGGGCCTCGTGGCGTCGTCGTTCGCGTACGACCCCACGCACGCGAGAGACCGCGCCCCCGTCGCGGGCGCAGCGACGCTGGTGCTCGGCGCCGCCGTGCTGCTCGCCATCGCGAGCTCGGCCCTCTCGCGGCGCGTCCACGTGCTGCGCGAGACCGACCGCTGGTATCAAGACCCGCACGCCGACCCCATCGTGCGCTACGTGGTCGAGCGCTCGAACCCCGGCGAGACCATCTTCGTGTGGGGCTTCCGCGCGGAGACGTACGTGTCAGCCGCGAGGCTCCCCGCGTCGCGGTACGTGTACACCGTGTACCCCTCGGGCGTGGTGCCGTGGTTCCAGTCGACGCGCGACGAAGAAGAGCGCCGCGTGGTGCCCAACAGCCGCAACGAGCTCCTCGCCGACCTCGAGCGCGCGAAGCCCTCCCTCGTGATCGACGCGGGCCGCTCGATGAACGGGCGCTACATGTACAACTACCCGCAGATGCGCACCTACCTCGACCGCAACTACTGCTTCATGCGGTACGTCGACGGCGAGCCCGTGTACCGCCGCAGGCTCAACGGCGAGTGCCCCCCGGCCGACTACTGAGCCGTGACGTAGTCTGACACTCTGTTGTGGGCGGTGCAGGGGCCGCCGCGGCGCGATGTTCGGGGTGCGCGCGTTGACGATGCGAACGAGCGGTGCCAGTGTGCCGCCCCGCGCGATGAACCAGCACGACTTCGAAACGGCCCTCATGCGCATGTGGACGACGACGCGCATCCCGCTCACGCGCGTTCACATGCAGGTGTACACGAACGCTCCGCGCGACCGCATCGAGAAGTGGGTCAACGAGCTCGCGACCGCGGGCATCGTCGAGCTCGACTCCGACGACGAGGGTGAGGCCCTGTGGCGCGTGCGCGGCGCGGCCCGCTCGACCACTGGCCCCCGCACCATCGACGAGCTCGAGGCGCCCGAGGTCGACGGCGAGTCTGCGCGCACAAGCGCGGCGCGCGCCTCGGCGAAGCCCGTGCACCTCGCGGCGCGCATCGCCGACGAGCCGAGCGTGCACGACG
>CANMAT010000643.1 GCA_947494865.1 Deltaproteobacteria bacterium | reverse complement strand
TGCGCGCGAAGGGCGACGTCGAGATCGACGGGCACCACACCACCGAAGACCTCGCCATCGTGCTCGGGCGCGCCGTCGATCAGGCCCTCGGCGACCGCGTGGGCATCCGCCGCTACGGCGAGGCCACCCTCCCCATGGACGAGGCCCTCTGTCAGACCGCCCTCGACCTCTCGGGGAGAACGTACTTCGTCGATCGGCTCGCGCTCCCCAAGGCGAAGCTCGGCACCTTCGACGTCGAGCTCACCTCGGTGTTCTTCGAAGGCTTCGCCCGCGGCGCGCAGTGCAACCTCCACGTGCGCAAGATCGAGGGAGACATTCTGCACCACGTCGTCGAGTGCACGTTCAAGTCGTTCGCGCGCGCCCTCCGCGACGCCGTGCGCGTCGAGGGCACCACGCTCCCTTCGACCAAGGGCACCCTCACCGAATGAGCGACGCGCGACCCCACCTCTGCATGGTCGACCTCGGCATGGGCAACCTCCGCAGCGTCGAGCGCGCCCTCCGCGCGGCCCTCGGCGATGTGTCATTGGTTGTCACACGTGATCCGGGCGCCGTGCGCGAGGCGCGCGCGGTGATCGTGCCGGGTCAGGGCGCGTTCGGCGAGTGCTCCGTGGCCCTCGCGCGCGACGGGGGGGCGCTCGCCCGCGCCCTCGTCGACCACATCGCGGCCGCGAAGCCGTACCTGGGCATCTGCCTCGGGCTCCAGGTGCTCTTCGAGGGCAGCGAAGAGGCGCCGGGCCGCGGCGGCCTCGGGGTGTTCAAGGGCCACGTGCGGCGCTTCCGCGAGGGGATGCGCGACGACGACGGCGCCCTCGTCAAGATCCCCCACATGGGCTGGAACGAGGTGCGCGCCGAGGGCGTTCCGTGCCTGCCCGCGCGCGGGTGGTTCTACTTCGTGCACAGCTACCACGTGGTGCCCGCGCCCGACGAGGCGGGCCTCGCGCGCGCCACCGCGTCGCACGGTGAGACCTTCGTGGCGGCGGTGTCTCGGGCGTCGGTGCTCGGCGTGCAGTTTCACCCCGAGAAGAGCCAGCGCGAGGGCCTCGCGCTCATCAAGCGCTTCTACGACACGGAGGTCGATCGATGAAGGTGATCCCCGCGATGGACCTGCTCGGCGGCCGCGTGGTGCGCCTGCACCGCGGCGACTACGCGAAGGCCACGGTGTACCACGCCGCGCCCCTCGCGATCGTCGGCGAGTTCGTCGACGCCGGGGCCGCGTGGCTGCACGTCGTCGACCTCGACGGCGCGCGCGACGGCGCCGCCACGCAGCGCGAGCTCGTGGCGAGCATTCTCGCCGCGTACGGATCGCGGCTGCGCGTGCAGGTGGGCGGCGGCGTTCGCACCCTCGAGCAGGTGCGCGCCTACGTCGACGCGGGCGCCACGCGCGTCGTCGTGGGCACCCGCGCCGTCGAAGACCCCGCCTTCGTCGAGGCCGCCGCGCGCATCTGTGATGTCGTGGTGGCCGTCGACGCGCGCGACGGCAAGGTGGCCACCCACGGGTGGACGGTGACCACCGAGCTCACCGCCGTGGACCTCGCCCGCGCCCTCTCCGCGCGCGGCGCGAAGGCCGTGCTCTACACCGACATCGCCCGCGACGGCACCGGCGAGGGGCCCAACGTCGAGGCCACCGCGGCCCTCGCGCGCGCGGTGTTGGGCGTCGAGGTGATCGCGTCGGGCGGCATCGGGTCGCGCGCCCACGTCGAGGCCCTCGCGGCGCGCCCCGAGATCGCAGCGTGCGTGGTGGGCCGGGCGCTCTACGAGGGCGCCCTCACCGTGCGCGAGGCCCTCGCCGCGGGGGGCGCGTCGTGACCGTCGCGCGGCGGCTCATCCCGTGCCTCGACGTGAAGAACGGGCGCGTGGTCAAGGGCGTGCGCTTCGTCGAGCTGCGCGACGCGGGAGACCCCGTGGCGTGCGCGGCCGCGTACGACCGCGACGGCGCCGACGAGATCACGTTTCTCGACATCGGGGCCACGCACGAGGCGCGAGACATTCTGCTCGACGTGGTGGCGCGCACGGCCGACCAGGTGTTCGTCCCGCTCACGGTGGGCGGAGGGATTCGCGCGCGCTCCGACGTCGATGCGATTCTGCGCGCGGGCGCCGACAAGGTGTCGATCAACAGCGCCGCCGTGAAGACCCCGGAGCTCGTGAACGAGGTGGCCGACGCGTACGGGCGACAGGCGCTCGTGGTGGCCATCGACGCGCGCCGGGTGAACCCGCTCGACCCCGCCGCGGGGTGGAGGGTGTACACCCACGGAGGCCGCGTCGACACGGGCCTCGACGCGATCGCGTGGGCCGACGAGATGGCCCGCCGCGGGGCGGGAGAGATTCTTCTCACGAGCATGGACCGCGACGGCACCGGCGAGGGCTACGACCTCGCGCTGGTGCGCGCCGTGGTCGAGCGCGTGGCCGTGCCCGTGATCGCCTCGGGCGGCGTAGGGACCCTCGCGCACCTCGAGGAGGGCGTGCGGCCCATCGCGCGCGGGGGCGGCGGGGCCGACGCGGCGCTCGCGGCGACCATCTTTCATGACGGACATTTCTCACTCTCGGAGGCGAAGGCGTACCTTCGCGCCCGAGGCGTCCCCGTGCGAGCGACCGAAGAGGGACGATGACACCGATGAGCCACGCGATTCACCTCGACGAACTTGCCGCCGGCCTCACGCGGCGCGGCGCGTCCCTCAGCATCGAGAGCGCGATCTTCATCGTGTTCGAGGCGATGGAGGCGCTCGGCGCGCGCTCGGCGGTGATCAACCCCGGCGACGTGTCGCTCTCGCTCGACGGCGCGGTGCGCCTGCGCGCGAAGCTCGAGGCCGCCCACGACGAGGCCTCGGTGCTCGAGGGCGCCGTCGAGACCCTCGAGGCCGTGCTCGACCCCGCCCCCATGGCGCTCAGCGAGCTCGCGGTGAAGGTGCGCTCGGCGCAGATCATCTCGCGCGGGGCCCTGCTGTCGGAGCTCGCGGCGATGCTCGTCCCGCTCAACCGCCGCGCGGCGCAGCGCATGGTGGCCCGCCTCGTGCGCGAGTGCGTGCGCCCCGGCAGCGGCCCGGCCCTCGCGTCGACGGCGCCCGCCGACGCCGCCGAGACCGCGCACGATGGACTCGTCGCGGCGAGCCTCACGACGCAGAGCGAGGCGGTCGCGAACGACACCGTGGTCGACGGGCAGACCCTCGCCGCGCGGCGCGACGCCCTCGCCACGGACCTCGGCGGGCGGCTCCCCGCGGGGTGGGACGACGACGTCGACACCGCGGAGCGCGACGCGATGGAGCGCCGCAAGGCCTGGGTGGCCATGGCCGTAGCCGCCGTGGCGCTCGTGGCCGCGGTGGTGTTCCTCGTCGAGCGGGTGCGCGGGGCGAACGCGTAGACGCGGGGCGGCGACGGGGGCTACCGTGCGCGCATGAGACGGCTCCGCGTAGAGCGCGCGGCGTGGTGCGCCGCGGCGTCGGCCTTGCTCGCTGCGGCGTCGGCCGAGGCGCAGACCGTCGCGCAGGCGGCCGCCCAGCGGCAGTGCAGCACCGCCGCCGTGGTGGGCGTTTCGAACCAGCTGGTGCGCACGCAGCAGTGCTTGTTTCCCGGTGTGTTCGTGAGCGCGACGCCGCACGCCAACGTGACGCTG
>CANMAT010000642.1 GCA_947494865.1 Deltaproteobacteria bacterium | reverse complement strand
TCCCCGCCGGGCGCGCCGAGGGCTTCGTCGCCGACCTCACCGCCCACGCCGACGCGGTGCTCTTCTCCGCGGCCCCGCCCGGACAGGTCGGCGAGAACCACATCAACGAGCAGCCCTACGCGTACTGGCGCGACCTCTTCGCCGCGCGCGGTTACCACCTCTACGACTGCGTCCGCCCCCTCGTGCGCGACGACGACGCCGTGGCCCCGTGGTACCGACACAACGCGTTCCTCTTCTTGAACGACGCGGCCGCGTCGAAGCTCAGCCCCTACGCCGCGGCGTTTCGCGTGGCCGACGGTGCGCCCATCGTCGACGTGTCGTCGCCGCTCTACCAGGCGCGCAAAGAGGTGATCCGCAGGCTCCCGTTCTGGGCCACGCAGCTCCTCTCGAAGGCCAAGGCCCGCGTGCTCACGGGCACGGGCTGAGCGTTTCGCCGGTTCCCATCGGGGCGCACACCGACTACGGTGCGCGGCCGTACACCATGTCGCGTCAACCGCAACGCCCGCAGCTCTGGGCCCCCTGGCGGATGGAGTACATCCGCGGCGCCAAGGAGCAGGGCTGCATCTTCTGTAAGTACCCCGCCGAAGACGTTTCGAAGCACCGCGAGCGATTGCTTCTCTGCAAGCGCCGCGAGGCCTTCGTCATGCTCAACCGGTACCCCTTCGCGTCGGCCCACGTGATGGTCATCCCCGACCGCCACGTGAGCGACCTGTCGGAGCTCTCGCGCGACGAGCACGCGGCCCTCTTCGAACTCGTGCGCGACGCGTGCGGGGTGCTCCAGAAGGCCGTCAACGCCGAGGGCCTCAACGTGGGGCTCAACCTCGGCGCCGCGGCCGGCGCGGGCATCGCCGAGCACCTGCACGTACACATCGTGCCGCGGTGGCGCGGCGACCTCAATTTTATGCCCGTGATCGCGGATGTGCGCGTGATGCCCGAGGCCCTCGACGCCACGTGGGCGCGGCTCGAGCCGCTGTTTCGCCCCCTCGGCGAGCCAGCCGCGCCGTAGGGCCCGAAGATGCCGTAGCCACGCGGGGCGATCCGTGACAGTCAAAGCGGCCATATGGTCGACCGCTTCCAGGAGCCGGGCGATGCCCACGCCGCGCGGCGTCGACGGCTGATCTTCGCGTGGGTGTGCGGCGGCGCCGCGGTGCTCACGCTCATCGCGTTTCAGTCCGTGCTCCGGCCCTTCGTGCTCGGCGCGCTGCTCGCGTACGTGCTGCACCCCGTGGTGGGCGCCATGGGGCGCGCGCGCGTCGCCGGGCGGGCGCTGCCGCGCTGGGCCGCGGTGCTGATCATCTCCGTGGGCCTCGTCACGAGCCTCGTGCTGGGCATCACCGCGGTGACGCCGCGCGTGGTGGTCGAGGTGCGCGACTTCGCCGCCAACGAGGTGCCCGAGCTACGCCGCCGCGCCGAGGGGGTGTGGGTGCCCACCGTGCAGCGCTGGGCGGGGCGCCTGCAGGGCGCGCTCGGCGACGGTCCCCACGACGGTCGCGCCCCCGTCGCCGCCGAACAAGACGACGACGACGACGGCTCGGTGCGCATCGAGGCCGCGCAGGGCGGCGGGTGGCGCGTGCTGCTCCCGAGCGACGGCGTGCAGGTCGAGCGCGTCGACGACAACCGCTACCGCGTGGTGCCCTCGAACGCGCGCCGGGGCGCCGACGGCGGCAGCGTCGCGCGCAAGCTGCAGGCCCTCGGCGCGGGCCACCTGAGCGACATCGTGCGCGTGGGCAGCGGCATCATCGGCGGGCTCATCGGGGGCATCTTCGGCTTCTTCATGACGCTCATGGTGAGCGCGTACATGCTGGTCACCGAGGCGCAGATCTTCAGCTTCTTTCGCTCGCTCGTGCGGCCCTCGTCGCGCGCGAGCTTCGACGCCCTGCTCGACCGCCTCGACCGCGGGCTCAAGGGCGTCGTGCGCGGGCAGCTCATCATCTGCGTGGTGAACGGCGCGCTCAGCGCGGTGGGCTTCGGCCTCGCGGGGCTCAAGTACTGGCCTACGCTCGCGCTCGTGGCCACGGTGTTCTCGCTGGTGCCCATCTTCGGGTCGATCTTGAGCTCGGTGCCCGCCGTGGCCATCGGGCTCACGCAGAGCTTCGGCACGGGGCTCTTCGTGCTCGTGTGGATCCTCGGGATTCACCAGATCGAGGCCAACCTGCTCAACCCCAAGATCATGGGCGACGCGGCCAAGATCCACCCGGTGCTCGTGGTGTTCTCGCTGCTCGCGGGCGAGCACTTCTTCGGCATTCAGGGCGCGCTGCTGGCGGTGCCCGCGATGTCCATCGCGCAGAGCCTCTTCTTGCACTGGCGCGCGCACGCGCTCGACTGGGGCGACGACGCGGCGTAGCGCGGCGCTACGAGGCGTCGAGCGGCACGAACGCGTAGGTGCACTCGCGCATGCGGGCGAGGGCGTCTTCGAGGTCGGCCAGCAGCTCGATGCCGTCGAGGTCGAAGGCCATGAGGGTGCGCCGCATGGTGACCATGGGCTCCTCGGCCGAGGCCACGAAGCGCCGCACGGCCTCGCCCGTCGAGGGGACGAGCCAGGGGGAGAGATCCTCCCGGCGCGTGGCGTCTACGGCGCCCGTGAAGGCCACCAGGGGCCCGCGCAGGGTCTCCGCGGCGCGCTCGAGCGAGTAGGCCGCGTCGCGCAGCTCGAGGGCCGCGCTGCTGCGCTGCGTTCGGGCCCACGCCGAGGCCGAGTAGAACACCAGGAGCCGGTTGCGCAGCTCGCGCACCGCGCCCCGCGCGGCGTCGAGGCACTGGTCTTCGTGCGAGAGGGCGCGCGGGGGACGCACCGACGACCGAAACAGCAGGGCGTCGGGGCTGTGGTGCTGCGTGTTCATCACCACGGTCAACGGCGGCACCGCGCGAGAACCCAAGCACGACCGTAGGGGGTGGGCGTCGAATCAGCGGCGCGCGCGGCGTCGCGCGAGCCCGAGCGCGGCCGCGCAGGCGAGCGCCGCGAAGGGAGACGTCGCAGGGCGCGACGCGGGGACACCAGGCGCCGTGCGGCAGCCGCAGCCGGGGGTGCCCTCGGGGGCGGTGCGCAGGTCGCCGTCGCGCGTCTCGCCGGGCGCGTCTTCGACGCCAGCGTCTTCTACGGCTGCGTCGTCGACGGGAGCGTCTTCGATCGCGGCGTCTTCGACGGCGGGTGCGTCGCCTTCGACGGCGGCGCCGGCGGGCGGCGCATCGGGCGTGGCGGCGTCGGCCGGGGGAACGACGGCCGCGTCAGCCGACGCGGTTGTGCGGGCGCGCACCATCACGGCGCATCGCACGGCGGTGTCGCTCGGGCCAAACCACGTGGCGCCCTCTTGCACGAGCCCGAAGTTCTCGGCCACCACGCGGTCGGTGGCCACGTCGGGGATGCCAAGAACGAACGAGAAGCGGCCCACCGCACCGGGCGCCGTGGCGCGATCGACGCCCGACGGTCGGTTGCGGGCGACCCAGTTCGCAGCGTCGTAGAACACGCCGTCGTGATCGCGCGGGTTGGTGGTGCCCACGCGCGTGCTGGCGATGCTCCAGGTGGCGGTGCCCGTGTTGCGATACTCGACGTAGGCCACGGGGCGTTCGCCCGCGGTGGCCGTCGCGGGGCACGACACACCCACCAACTCGGCCGCGTAGGCGG
>CANMAT010000641.1 GCA_947494865.1 Deltaproteobacteria bacterium | reverse complement strand
CGCGCCCGACGCGGGCGTCGCTGCCCCCGCCGACGGGCGCCTCCTCGGGACGCGCCGCGTGTGGCTCTCCACGGCCTCGTCGCCGCACGCGCGCGTCTCCACCGTGGAGTTCTCCGAGTTCGGCCCCGGGCTCATCGTGCGCACCATCCTCGAGGCCGACGAGGGGCCCACGGTCACCGACGTCGTCGACGTGATCGACGTGTTCACCGGCCTCGGCCTCGACCGCCGCGCGGGCGCCATCGTGCATCACTGCGCGCGCTTCACGGGCCGCCCCCCCACGCGCGCGGCGCACTTCTCCCTCGAAGACCCTACGCTCGCGCCCCTCGTATGGCGCGCGATCACGGCGCACCCGTACTCGGGCTGCGCCACCGAGGTGGGCACGCTCGACACCGCCCTCGGCGCCACCTTCACGGGAGACCTCCAGCTCCGCGTGCAGTCGACCGTCCCCGCGGGGTCGCACCGCCCGGTGGCCATCGCGGTCGAGGCCGGCGCACCGCGCGCCGTCGGACGCAACGAGCGCAACGCCGCCCCGTGGGCCGACCCCCTCGCGCTCGGCCCCGTGCGCGTCGTCGACATGACCCGCGGGTGCCAGTACGACCGCTTGCGGTACGAGCGCGACGGCCACCGATGCGCGGTGGTGGTGCCCCGCTCCGACGACCCGTTGCCCGGCTGCGAGACGCACACCTCGCCCCTCGACCCCGTGCCCCCGCGGCCCCTGTGGCTGCACCCGCACGGGGGCGTCACCCTCGACGGCGGCGTGCCCTCCGAGCCCATTCACCTCGTTTTTCAGCGCGGCGGGAGCCTCTGGGAGACCACGCTGCCCCTCGCGTGCGGGCACGGCGAGCACCGCGCGCAGGCCCTCCCCTGGCGCGGCGGAGACGTCCCCGCGGGCGTCGCCGTGTCACCGTCGGGCGAGCGCGTGCTCATCGGTCAGGGCGACGACCTCTGGCTCTACACCCGCGCCCGCCGCGCCCCCTACCTCCTCAACGCGCCGGGGACAGCCCTCCCCCGCCACGAGGTGCGCGCCGTCGCCTTCGTCGACGAAGACCACGCCGCCGCCGTGCTCTCGAACAACCTCACCACCTTCGAACTCACCGTGCCCGACCGCGACGAAGAGATCCCCACCAGCCTCCGCGTCGACGCCGACGAGATCCGCCGCGGGCTCCGGGCCGCCGCCCCGTAGCCGCCGCCGCAACGACGGGCGAAGTGCGAAAACCGTCCGCGGGGTTGTTCCCACGGGCAGAGACATTGTGTATCTAACCAGCGCACCAACGCCTACACGTCCCTTCATTGGGGTTTCACGGAGTGTCATCCATGCGTCAAGCGATCTCGGGTCTTCGTCGTTCGCTGTGGCTCGCCACCTTCCTCACGCTGGGTCTCTCGGCGGCGTCGTGCGCCGACGAGGCCGCGCTCGAGCAGGGCGCCGACGGCACGAGCGACCTCGTCGAGAACGTCACCGACGTGAGCCACACCGACGTGCGCAACCAGTCGATCGGCAACTGCTGGTCGTACGCGGCGACGGGCTGGCTCGAGTCGCTGCACCGCGCCCGCACGGGTCAGTCGGTGAACGTCTCCGAGTCGTGGATCACGTTCTGGGACTGGCACCGCAAGATCACCGGCGGCTCGTCGGGCGTCACCACCAACGCCACCACGATGCGCGCCGAGGTCTCCACCGGCGGCTGGTGGGACTCGGCGGTGACCATTCTCCGCGACCGCGGCGTGGTGATGGAAGACGAGTTCATCCCCGAAGAGGCCTCCGCGGCGCGCTCGACGCGCCAGTCTGAGGCCCTCGCGGCGATCAACAACGAGCTCAACGGCGACGGCCGCCTCGCCAGCACGGCCGCGCGCCGCGACCCGCAGGTGGTGCTCAACGTGCTCCTCGACGCGTGGCGCATCAACGACGACATCCGCGCCGAGATCCGCCGCGTGTACGGCCTCTCGGCCCGCAGCACGATCAACAACACCGCGCAGCGCCCCGCCGCGTGGATGCGCAAGGCCAGCGCGTTCCCCATTCGCACCGCGGTGGCGCGCAGCTCCACCAGCGTGCCCGTGAGCTGGGACGGCTTCCTCACCGACGTGATCCCCGGCGGCCGCTACGCGTGGAAGAGCGTGTCGTACCCCACCACCGCGTCGACGCGCCTCGCCACGCAGCGCCGCGTGATGCGCGCCCTCAACGCCGCGCAGCCCGTGATGGTCTCGTGGCTCGTCGACTTCAACGCACGCACGAGCGGCACCGGGGCCTTCCAGATCGAGACCCTGCGCGCCGCCAGCGGCGCCGGTCGGCAGGGCGGCCACCTCGTGACCACCGAAGACTACGAGGTCGTCGTGCGCCAGCCCGGCCAGGCGGCGCGCACCCTCATGGCGGGCCAGATGGCCTCGGCGGCCGACATGCGCCTCGCCGAGCAGTACGGCGAGATGGTGTTCCTCCGCATCAAGAACTCCTGGGGCACCGCGCAGGGCCCCCTGGGCGGCACCTTCGGCGGCTACCACGACCTCTACACCACGTACCTCAACGGCCCCATCCGTTGGACCGAGGCGAGCGCCGACCGCACGCCCCTCTCGTCGGTGATCGTGCCCTACGGCTTCTGATCGCGCCCCCCTCCGCCCCCGTCCCCGCGTACCGTCGGGGTCATGCACACACCTCCGTCGAGACTCGCGCTGGCGCTCACCGCGGCGGCCCTCTGCGCGCCCTCCACCGCGAGCGCCTTCTGCGGCTTCTACGTGGCGGGCTCCGACGCCACGCTGAGCAACCGGGCCACGTCGGTGGTGCTGCTGCGCGACGGCGCGCGCACGGTGCTCTCGATGCAGAACACCTACGAGGGCCCGCCCGAAGACTTCGCCCTCGTGGTGCCCGTGCCCATCGTGCTGCAGCGCGAGAACGTGCGCACCCTGCCGCGCGAGGTCTTCGACCGCGTCGACCGCCTCGCGGCGCCGCGCCTCGTCGAGTACTGGGAGCAAGACCCCTGTCGCCAGGACCTCGACGAGGGCGGCGGCGGCCTCGGGTCGCTCCGCGCGATGGGCCGCGGCGTAGGGCAGGGCTACGGCAGCGGTGCGGGCGGCCTCGGGGTCACCGTCGAGGCGCAGTTCGCGGTGGGCGAGTACGACGTGGTGGTGCTCTCGGCCACCGACTCGGCGGGCCTCGAGACGTGGCTCACGCAGAACCGCTACCGCATCCCCGCGGGAGCCGCGCCCATTCTGGCCCCCTATGTGCGCGGCGGGAGCAAGTTCTTCGTCGCGCGCGTCGACGCCGCGCGGGTTCACTTCGAACGCGGCCGCGCGCTGCTCTCGCCCCTGCGCGTGCACTACGACAGCGACGCGTTCTCGCTGCCCATTCGCCTCGGGCTCCTCAACTCCCCGGGTAGGCAAGACCTCATCGTGCACACGCTCGGGCGCAGCCAGCGCTACGAGGCCGCCAACCGGCCCAACGTGTACGCGCCCACCAACCTCGACGCGCGCGAGCCCGTGCGCGAGCGCTTCGGCGATTTCTACAACGCCCTCTTCGACCGCACGATGGCCCGCACCCCCGGCGCCGTGGTCACCGAGTACGCGTGGCAGACCACGAGCTGCGACCCGTGCCCCGTCGATCCGCTGAGCGAGTCCGAGCTCCTCACGCTCGGCGCCGACGT
>CANMAT010000640.1 GCA_947494865.1 Deltaproteobacteria bacterium | reverse complement strand
GGATCGCCGACTTGCGCGGCGCTGTCGCGGCGGGCTTCGCGGCCTGCGGCGGCGCAGGCAGAGGAGGGGGCTGGGGCGGTCGCCTGTCGTTGCTCACGGGGTGCCTCTCACCTCACACGTCGCAGAGCGATCGCGTCAAGGCCTCTGCCTCTACGCTACACACCCTCGCGTCGCAACGGCCTCCTGGCACCGATCGCGGGGGCGTGTCATCGTGGCGCCCCCCGAAACATCGGTGTTTATGAGCGTTCGAGAGTTCATCGCGCTGGGCACCGGCAGCCAGGTGCCCACGCGCCGCAGAAACCACAACGGGTACTTTCTCCGCTGGGACGACGAGGGATTCCTCTTCGATCCGGGCGAGGGCACGCAGCGCCAGATGGCCTACGGCGACCTCGCCGCGAGCCGCATCCACCGCATCTTCATCACGCACTTTCACGGCGACCACTGCCTCGGCCTCGCGGGCGTCATCCAGCGCCTCTCGCTCGACCGCTGCGACCACCCGGTCACCGTGCACTACCCCGCCAGCGGCGAGGAGTTCTTTCAACGCCTGCGCTTCGCGTCGATCTACCACCCCTGCGTCGACCTCGTGCCCGCGCCCCATCGCGTGCCCGACGACGGCCTCCACTGCATCGCGCGCACCGAGAAGTACTCGGTCTTCGCGCACCGCCTCGACCACCCCGTGCCCACCTACGGCTACCGCATCGAGGAGCACGGCGGGCGGCGCTTCGTGCCCGAGCTCCTGCGCGAGCACGGCGTGTCGGGCGCCCTCGTCGGCGAGCTCTCGCGCGCGGGCAAGGTCACCGTGGGCGACCGCGTGGTCGCCGTCGAAGACGTCTCCGTCGCCCGCTACGGCAGCGCCGTGGCCTTCGTCATGGACACCCGCGTGTGCCCCGGCGCCGTGGCCCTCGCGCGCGACGCCGACCTCCTGGTGATGGAGGCCACCTACACCGCCGAAGACCAGCGCCTCGCCGACGAGCACAGCCACGCGAGCGCCGTCGACGCCGCCCGCACCGCCCTCGACGCCGGGGCGCACCACCTCGCCATGACGCACTTCTCGCAGCGCTACGACGACACCGCCCAGCACGTGCGCGAGGCCCTCGCGGTGTTCCCCCGCGTCACGGCCCTCGACGACCTCTCGCGCGTCACGGTGCCTCGCCGACGCTGAGCGCTGTTCTCCGCGGTCTCCGTCGCCGATACTCGCGCGCCATGCGCCGCACCCTCGCCGCCCTCGTCGCCCTCGTCGCCCTCGGCTCCACGGCCTCTGCGCAGCCGCGCCCCATCGCGCTCTCGGCGGTCGAGCACGCGCTCGGCGCGTCGCCCATTCACCGCGTCGCGGGCCACGGCCGACTCACCGTGGGCATCACCCGCGAGGGCGACCTCGCCGTGCTCGCGTGGCCCACGCCCTCGTGCTGCGACCAGCTCACGCACCTCGCCAGCAACGCCCTCGACGCCCGCTCGCAGCCCCGCATCGGCGTGCGCGAGGGCTTCGGCGCAGCCCTCGGCCTCGCGCTGCGCACGGCCGCGGGCACGCGCGTCGCGTGGCTCCACGACCCCGCCGCGTTTCGCGTGGTCAGCGCGGGCTACCGCGACGCCGACGGCCTGCGCCCCGTCGCCCGCTACGAGCACATCGCCACGGGCGTGCGCGTCGACCTCAGCGACACGGTGCTCGACGCCGCCGACGTGCTCCAGCGCCGCGTGCGGGTGCGGGTGCCCGCGGCCTCCGGCGTGCTCGAGGCGGCCGTGATGGCGCACACCAACCTCGGCCCCACGCTCAACGTCGTGCCGCGCCTCCCGCTGGGCGACGTGCTCGCCGACAACCGCAACGATTTCGCAGTGTTGTACGACGCTGCGCGCGGCGCGTTCGTGCACTTTCGCCCCCGCGCCGCCGACCCGGTGAACGACCTCGTGCCGCTGCTCAGCGCGCCGGTGCTGGGCGCCGACCACTTCGGCCCCGTCGAGGCCCTCATGCGCCGCGAGGGCGACGTGACCGCCGAGGTGCGCGCCCTCGTCGACGCGCTGGACGCCCGCTACGGCGAGGGCGTGTACGCGTACATCGGCGCCGACCCCGCGCCCGCGCAGGTGCAGGCGGGCCTCGAAGACGACGGCTTCTGCGAGTCGCTCGACACCTTCATCGAGAACGTCGCCTACCTGCAGTCGTCGGGCCTCACGCTGCCCATCAACCCCGGCATCGCGCGGGTGTTCCGCTGCCCCGACGCGATCCGCGGCGACGCCGTCCCGCGCGCCCGCATGTGGACGCGCAGCCCCCCGTCGGCGTGGAGCGACGCGCAAGACGGGACCCTCTCGGGCAACCCCGTGGCCGCGTGGCGCTCCGACGCCGCGATGCGCGTCCCTGTGACGCTCGACGCGATGGGCGACGGCGAGGCGCGGTTGTTCATCGCGCTCGGCGCGACGGCCGCCGAGGCGCGCACCCGCTACGCCGCAGCGCGCGCGATGACGGCCGACGCCGTCGAGGCCGCCGACGGCGCCGCGTGGACGGCGCACGCCGCGGAGTTCACCGTGCCCCGCGCGCCCATGCGCATCGCCGAGGCCGACCGCGCGCGCATCGACGCGGCCTCGCGGCGCGCGCTCCTCCACGTCGTGAACGGCTCCGACGCCGTCACCGGAATGATCGTGGCCTCGATCGCGCGGCAGGCCCCCTACGGCCTCGACTGGCCCCGCGACGGAGCCTTCTTCGACTACGCGCTCGACGTGGCCGGCGCCCACGCGCGCACCACGCGGCGCCTCGCCTGGGCGCTGCCCCTCGCGCGCCGAGAGCCCGTGCTGCCGTCGCAGATCTTCGCGCTCACCGACCCCGCGCCGCCCCTCGATCCGCGCACCCGCACGCGCCAATACCCCGAGGCCGCGTGGGAGATGAACTACTACAACAACGGCGCGATGGGCGGCTTCTTCCGCTTCGAGATCGACAACACCGCGTGGATGATCTGGAGCGCCGCGGCGCACGTCGCCTTCGTGCCCGCGGCCGACCGCAGGCGCCTCGCCGACGGGTACTGGGAGCCCGTCCGTCGCAGCGCCGACCTCCTCGCCGCGTGGCGCGACGGGCGCACCGGCCTCAACGCGCCCGCCAACGAGGACGACAACGCGGCCTTCACCGCGACGCTGCACGGCGGCACCGCGACCTTCGCGGCGCTCGAGGCCTCGGCGCGGCTCGCGCGCTTCACCGCTCACGACGCCGACGCCGTGCGATGGGAGCGCCGCGCCGCCGAGCTCCGCGACGCGCTCGTGCGCACGTTCTACAACGACGCCGAGCGCCGCTTCGTGAACGACGTCACGGGCGCGGCGGCGGCGAACCCGGGCTCCTCGGCGCTCGGCGCCACGGCGTGGCTCGTGTGGCCCGCGCGGCTGCTGCCGTACAGCGACCCGCGCGTGGCCCGCCAGGTGCGCCTCGACCTCGAGCAGGTGCTCGCGGCGCTGCGCGGCGACCCGGGCACCGACGGCGGAGCCTACCTCACCAAGACCACGCTCTCGGCCGCGGCCTTCCTCGCGGGCGGCGGCGATCCCACCGTGGCGCCGCTCCTCGACGAGGCCGTGACGCGCCTCGCGCGCGATGTCATCGACGGCGACACGCAGACCATGGGCGAGGTGTTCATCAACGTGCGCGACGCCTCCGG
>CANMAT010000639.1 GCA_947494865.1 Deltaproteobacteria bacterium | reverse complement strand
TCGCGAGCGACTGCCACGACCCTCCCGCCGCTCGCTCACCGGGCATGGCTCCGCCCATGGTGTTTGTCTGCGTTCGCCGTCGCCTCCCCGCGGCGTCCGTGACGCCTCGTACGCTGTCCGTGATGCGCCTTGCGCGCCCTACGGCAGCGCCATGGTGAAGCGCGGGCCCACCGTGGCGTGGAGCTCGGTGATGCGATGAAACACCTCGCCGTCGAGCACCGGGGTGAGCTCCTCGCCGGGCTCGCACACGACCTCGAGCGTGGTGGCGGGGCCGTCGATCGCGTCGCGCAGGAGGTGGTGCACCGAGCGGCCGGTGATGAGCCCCGGCAGCACGCGCGCCGCCTCGCCCACCGAGATGTGCCCCGCGTGCACGTGCATCTGCCCGTCGCCCGCGCGCGGAAACACCCGGAAGATGTTCGCGAGGTTTACCGGCACGGAGCCCGCGTGCAGCACCGTGTGCTCGCGCACCGCGCGGCCGTCTTCGCCGCGGAGCACGGTGCCGTCGACCCGCACCTCGCCGCGCAGCGGGCGCAGAAACTCGTGCTCGGCGCGTGCCATGAAATCGGGCTTGAGCGCCGCGAGGGGGCCGCGCATGGCGAACTGCCCGAAGCCCGCGCCGAAGGCCGCCGCGAGGAGCTTCGCGATGCGCGGGGCGCCGTACTCTTTGTTGCCGCGGTACAGCGGGCCGAAGAAGTTGGCGCCGAAGCCCGCGAGCGCGCACCCGAAGCCCACGCGCCGCCACGCGACGGACTCGTCGCCGTAGAGCGTCTGCGAGCCCACGAACGACATCACGGGCACCTCGACGAGCGCGGGCGCGCGCCCCTCGGCCACGGCCGCGGCGAGGCGCGCCACGATCTCCTGCGGCGAGCCCTCCATGCCGATGGCCCTGGCGACGAAATCGATCGTGCCCCCGCCCGTGGGGACGTACACCGCGATCGAGGCCGCGCGCTGCGCGCCGAAGTACCGAATGGCCTCGTTGATCATCCAGTGGAGGGCGCCGTCGCCGCCGTCGGCGACCCAGTAGCGCCGACCTTCATCCGCGAAGCGCTTGAGGGCCGGCACGATCGAGTCGACGCTGGGGGTCTCGATGACGCACCCGTGGCGCCCGAGCACCTTCTCGAGGCGCCGCACCCGCGAGGGCTTGTGGCGGTTCTTGCGGGAGTTCGGGTTGACGATCAGTCCGATCATGGGCGCACAGTGCCACCAACGCGCGGCGCGCGCACCGTTGTCAGCGGCGCGCGCCGGGGAGGTCGGTGAGCGGGTGCTCGGCTGGCGTCCACGCGCCCTGCGGGAGGGGAGAGGCCGCGCCCTCGATGGCGAAGTCGATGCGGCGGTTGCGCGCGCGGGTGACCTCGTCGTGGGGGCGCGCGAGGGGCGCGAGGTCGCCGAGGCCGACGGCCACGAGGCGGTCGCGGGCGACGCCCTGGTCGGTGAGAAAGCGCGCGACGGCGAGGGCGCGGCGCAGCGAGAGTTCGAACCCGTGGCGGCGCGTGCCGCGGTCGTCGGCGTGGCCCTCGACGCGCACGGTGCGAACCTCGGGGTGATCACTGAGGAACTGCGCCACCGCCCGCAGCGGCGCGATGGAGTAGAGCGGAATGGTGTACCGATCGCCCGCGAAGTACACCCGCTGACGGAGGCGCAGGCGGCCGTCGGCGACGGTGACCACGTCGAGCGTGGCGGGGGGCGCGTCGGGGCAGCCGTCTTCGTCTTCGAAGCCGTTGGGGGTCTCTGCCTCGCGGGGGCAGCGGTCTTCGGAGTCGGGGGAGTTGTCGCCGTCGTCGTCGAGGTCGGGGCAGCCGTCTTCGTCCTCGTAGCCGTCGTGGTCTTCGACCACGTCGGGGCAGCCGTCGGCGAAGTCGGGAACGCCGTCGTAGTCGGCGTCGGGCGCGTTGTCGGGGTTGATCGCGAGCAGCGTGCCCGCGCGCGTCCGCGGCGGCGGAAACGGACGGAGCGCGAGCGAGAGGCCGAAGGAGACGTAGTGCGCGTCGGCCGCGGCGTCGGCGGAGCGCGCGACGCCGTTGGCGTCGTCGTCGGACTGATAGATGTGCCAGTAGCGCACCACGGGGCCCAGCGACACGTAGCGCGTGAGGGCGAGCTCCCACCCGACGCCGACGTCGAAGCCGAAGCGGTACACGTCGGCGCCCGTGTTGGCCACGCCCGCGTTCACGTCAACGAAGAGCCTCCCCTCGGGGCGCACGGTGCGCGGCTCGATGCGCACGCCGGCCGTCCACGTTGCGGTGACGTTGAGGCCCGGCGCGTCGGGCGCCGACGTCGGCGGGAAGATGCCCGTCGAGCCCGACACCTGGAGCGACAGGGGGCCCGTGATCGCGAGGCCGAGGCGCGCCGCGCCGAAAAAACCGAAGCCGAAGATGCGGCTGTTGGGCGCGCCCACCACGTGCGAGAGCATCAACTCTCCGCGAAGGGTGAGGCGCTGCGCGAACGGAACGGCCTGCGCGGGGCTGGGCGCCACGGTGAGCGCCGCGAGCGCTGCAAACGCGGCGAGCGCCCGCGAGATCGAACGGGGCGGCGCGCCCGGCGAACCGCACACGCGCGGCGTTTGCGCTCCTCGGAACTTCGTGGCCATGCCCCCAGGATGGTATACGGAACAACCATGAAGAGCGATCTTCGACGCATCCTCCAGGTCGCCCTCGCGGTGTTCTCCGCGGCCGGCTGTGAGCTCGGCGCAGCGCCGATCATTCCGGGCGGCGAACCCGACGCGGCCACTGCCCTCGACGCGGTCGATCCGCCCGACGCGCTTGATCCCCCAGATGCCATCACCGGCCCCGACGTGACTACCGGCCCCGACGCGAGCACCGGTCCCGACGCGACCGCGCCCCTCGACGTGATGGTGTCGCCCGACGTGATGGTGTCGCCCGACGTGATGGTGTCGCCCGACGTGATGGTGCGTCCCGACGTGATGGTGTCGCCCGACGTAATGGTGCGTCCCGACGTGATGGTGTCGCCCGACGTGATGGTGCGGCCCGACGTGGTGGTGCAGCCCGACGTGGCCGTCGACCGCGCGACGCCCGTCGACACGGGCACCCCCGTCGCGGTGCCCGACACCACCCTCATGGTGCCCACCTTCGATGCGGCCACGGTGGCGCACATCCGCGAGGTGCGCGCGCGCGGCCTCGCGATGGGCATGCGCCCCACGGTGTTCGCCAAGATCGGCGACTCGATCACCGAGTCGGCCAGCTTTCTCAGCGACATCGGCTACGGCTGGTACAACCTCGGCGCCTGGACGGCCCTCGAGCCGACGGTGCGCTACTTCAGCGCAACGCCCGCCACGAGCGCGGGCATGGCCAACTCGTTCAACCGCGCGAGCGCCTGCGCCATGGGCGGGTGGATCGCCGCGTACGCCGTCTCGAACGATCCCGACAGCGCGCTGCGCCGCGAGCTCAACGCCACGCGCCCCGCCTACGCCATGGTGATGTACGGCACCAACGACCTCGACTACGGCACCGTGGCGACCTTTCGCACCAACATGAACCGCATCCTCGACGTGATCGAGTCGTACGGCACCGTGGCGGCGCTCAGCACCATCCCCGATCGCCTCGACCGCACCGACTCGGCCGCGCTGGTGCCCACGTTCAACGCCGCCATTCGCGACATGGCCGCGACGCGCCACCTGCC
>CANMAT010000638.1 GCA_947494865.1 Deltaproteobacteria bacterium | reverse complement strand
TCTACTCGGCCACGAGCGCCCACGTGGGCGCGCGCAGCGAGCTGTACATTCAGCAGATCTACTGGCTGGCCCTCGGCGCGGCCACGGCGGTCATCGTCGCCTCGATCGACTACAAGGTCTACGAGCGCTACGCCTACGCGGCCTACACGGGCTCCATCGCCTCGCTGGTGCTGGTGTTTCTTCTGGGCACCAGCATTCGCGGCACGCACCGGTGGATCAAGCTCGGGAGCTTTCTGTTTCAACCGAGCGAGTTCGTAAAGCTGAGCCTCATGCTGGCGGTGGCGCGGTACATCCACCGCGACAACCGCAGCGAGAAATGGACGCTGCGCGACCTCATCCTCCCGGGGGCGCTCATTGGGCTCCCGCTGGGGCTCATCATGGCGCAGCCCGACCTGGGCACCGCGCTCATCGTGGGCCTCGTGTCGGTGAGCGTGCTGTCGCTCGTGCGCATCGACCGTCGCACGCTGCTCAGCCTCTTCGGCGGCGGCGGACTGGGCGCGTGGCTCCTCTGGAGCTTCGGCATGAAGGCCTACCAGAAGGAGAGACTTACGTCCTTTCTCGGCGACAACCGCGACGTGCAGGGCAGCGGCTGGCAGGCGCACCAGAGCATCGTGGCCGTGGGCTCGGGCAAGCTCACGGGCCAGGGCTTCATGCGCGGCACGCAGAATCAGCACCACTTTCTGCCCGACACGCACACCGACTTCCCCTTCCCCGTGTGGGCGCAGGAGCAGGGTTTTGTGGGCGCGGCGCTCGTGGTGCTGGCCTTCGGGTTTCTCGTGATGTGGGGTCTGCGCATCGCCTCGACGGCGCGCGACCGCTTCGGCACGGCCATCGCGGTGGGCGTGTCGGCGCTCTTCTTCTGGCACGTGATCTTCAACGTGGGCATGGTCACGCGCTCGCTGCCGGTGGTGGGCGTCACGCTGCCGTTCTTCTCCTACGGCGGGTCGAGCGTGCTCACCATTCTCATCGGCGTCGGCCTCTTGATGAACGTGTCGATGCGCCGCCAGGCCTGGTAATCGCTGCGACGAGCGTCTCAGCGCGCCGGGCGCGTGGCCCTGCGCCGCTGCACGAGCTCCGTCGCGCGCACCATGTGACCGCGCCAGGGGCCGTAGCTCCGCCCCTGCGCCTCCATGCGACGCAGCATGGCGTCGAGGTCGGGGCCCACGGGCGCGGGCTCCTTGTCGCGCAGCGGCGTGCCGGGCAGCGGCATGAAGGCGTGGCTGTGAAGGCGCGCGCCCTTCGCCACGAGCAGCTCGGCGAGCTTCACGGTGGCGCGCTGGTCGTCTTCGGTCTCACCGGGGAGGCCGTAGAGAAGGTCCACATCGGGGCGCACTCCCGCGGCGACGCAGTGCTCCACCGCGCGGATCACGTCGCCCACGGTGTGCCCCCGACGCGTCGCCTCGAGCAGGCGATCGGAGCCCGTTTGACCGCCGATGATGAGGCTGTCGTTGTCGCACCAGCGCTTGAGAATGGCGAGCGCCGCGGGCGTCACGTGCTCGGGCCTGCACTCCGACGGAAAGGTGCCGAAGTACACCTTCGCGTGGGGGCCGAGGGCCTCGCGCACGGCCGCGAGGAGGGCCTCCACGGCGGCGAGGTTGGGCTCCGTGTCGTCGCTGCCGTAGGAGAGCGCCGTGGGGGTGACGAAGCGCATGTACGAGGCCTCGCCGCGGGCCATGGCCTCGGCGTGGGCGCGCACGTTCTCGACGCTGCGGTGACGAAAGCGGGCCTTGAACGCGAAGGGCGTCTGGCAAAACGTGCAGGCGTAGACGCAGCCGCGCGTGACCTCCAGCGGGTTCCACCGAAAGTGCTTCGCGTTGAAGCCCGGGAAGGCGTCGAGGGGATGCCGCGGACCGGGCCCGTGGGTGACAAAATGGCCATCGTCGTCGAGGTGCGCGATGCCCGGGAGCGCGCGCGGGTCGCCGCCCGTGGCGAGGCGGTGAAACACCTCCACGATGGTGGCCTCGCCCTCGCCGACGCACACCAGGTCGAAGCCCGCGCGCAGCGTGTCATGGGCTTCAGCCGTCGCGTGGACGCCGCCCGCGATGTGCAGCACGCCGTCGCGCCCGAGCGCCGCGTCGACGCGCGCGAGGTCACGCGCCGCGAGGGCGAAGTCGGTAGAGTAGAACGACCACCCGACGACCACGCGCACGCCGTTGTCGCGCAGGGCGCGAACCTCGGAGATCACCTCGTCGGGGGTGCGCGCGAAGCGCACGTCGACGCCCTCAGTGCGCGGGTCGGCGTCGAGCGCGGCGCTCACCACGTTGAGCGCGGCGACCCCGGTGCGAGCGTGATGCACAACGAACGCGGGCAGCGAGTGCATGGGTTCGCTGCGGAGGGTACACCGCCCCGGCGATCGCTTCGAAGCCCTCGCGCGGGCGGCGGGCTTTGCGCTAGAAGCGAAGCATGGGAACAGGAACGAGAGCCAACGCCGAGAAGCTCTTCGCGCAAGGCGTCGAGCGCTTTGAAGAGGGCGACCCCGCCGGGGCCGTGGCGCTCTTCGACCGTGTGATCAAGGCCGACGGCGACCACCATCGCGCACACTACATGCGCGGCGTCGCCTTCAACGCGCAGGGCAAGATGCGAGAGGCCGCCGAGGCCTTCGCCGAGGTGGTGCGCGTCGCGCCCGACGACGGCGACGGGCTCTTCAACCTCGGCAACGCGCGGCTCATGATGGGCGAGTTCGCGGCGGCGCTGCCGCTGCTCGAGCGCGGCTACTCGCTGGGCGTAACGTCCATGGACGACGACGCGGCGCTCTACAACCTCGCGCTCGCGCACTTCGAGCTCGGCAAAGAGACCGACGACCTGGTGCACGTAAAGCGCGCGGGCGAGCTCTTCGAAGCGGTCGAGCGGGTGAACCCCTTTCACGCCGCGGCGGTGTTCTCTCGCGCCATGGCGCTGTACACGCTCGAGCGCTACGTCGACGCCGAGCGCGAGTTCGCGCGGGTGATCGCCTTCGACCCGGAGTCGACGCACCCCACGGTGGTGCAGTCGCACATCGCGCGGTCGATGGCGCTCGCGGCCCTCGGGCGCTACGAAGAGTCGCTCGGCGCGCTGCGCGAGGCCGTGCACAAAGAGCCCCGCGTGGCCGAGGTGGCCGCGACGGACCCGGACTTCGAACGGCTCCGCGCGTCGACGATGGCCGAGGGCTTCGCCGCGCTCGTGCGGTCGGCGCCGCGGCCGCGGCTCACGCTCCCGTGCGACGTGATGCTCTCGATGTCGCCCGTCGAGCTCTCGGCGCTGCGCGAGGTGATCTACGCGCGCGACAACGGGCTCGTGCCCTCGATGCAGGAGCTCACGCGCGAGGGGGCGAAGGGCGCGTCGGAGCTGATGCTCCTGGTGTTCGGGCTGCGCGATCACGCCACCACCACCAAGCTCGTCGAGCTCGTGCGCGAGTGGGCGTACGCGTACCACCCCGAGCTGATCAAGAACCTCAACTGGGAGTACGACCGCAGCGTGCTGGCCTTCTCGGATTTCACGTCGCACGCGCCGCTCACCCTCGCCGACCTCGCCACGCTCGCCACCGACGAGCCCGCCGCGCCCGCCAAGAAGGCCGCCGCGAAGAAGCTCCCGGCGAAGAAGACCGCCGCGAAGAAGAAGGCGGCGCCCAAGAAGAAGGCGGCGCCCAAGAAGAAGGCGGCGC
>CANMAT010000637.1 GCA_947494865.1 Deltaproteobacteria bacterium | reverse complement strand
GCTCACCTCGCTGCCCGGCACGCTGTCGTCGCCGCCCGGTACGCTGTCGTCGCCGCCCGGCACGCTGTCGTCGCCGCCCGGCACGCTGTCGTCGCCGTCTGCCACGGCGTCGCGCCCGCCGACGCCCCCGCGCGCGATCACCGAGCGCCAGCGGCGCGCCGAGGCCCCGACCCTCTCCGACGCGGAGCCGAGCGCCGAGGTGCCCGTCGATGTGGTGCCGCGCAACACGCTCGCGCTCGCGGTAGGGGTGCTCGCCGTGGTGGTGGGCCTGGCGGTGCTGCTCCGCCTCGTGCTGTCGTAGCTGACGGTCAGTAGTACGCGCGCCGCGGAGGGGGCGGCGCGAAGCCGTTGGGGAAGGGGTTCGCGCGCTCGCGCAGCTCGACCTCGTTCTGCTCGAGGTCGACCACCGCGCCGCGCTCCGCGAAGAGGGCGACGCCGATCACGCCGACGTTGCGCGCATCGCCCCGCTGCGCCGCGTACGAGTCTCCCACGCTGCCGAAGCGAAACGACGCCACGGTGTCGCGGCTCTGGCGAAAACCCTCGACCTCGACGCGGCCGTAGGGCTGCAGAATGTACCCGCGCTGCCCCATGCTCGCGGGGCGCCCGTTGATCACGTCGAGGCCGTCGACCGACACCACCGTCTCGAAGCGCGCGGGCGTCGTGTTCTCGATCACGATGGTGTAGTGCTGCCCCGCGCTGCCGAGCACGTACACCGTGTCGCCCGCGTAGTAGCCCGGCAGCGCGTCGCCGCCTTCGCCGCGCAGCGACACGCGCACGCCGTCGTGGCGAACGCCCACCCAGCGCGCGGGCCTGCCGCCGTGCTGCACCGCCTGCATCGCCGCGAGGCCGGCGTCGTTGTAGTGAATCGTGGCCACGTCGACGGGCGTCGCCGCGCCGCGGACGAAGGGCGCGTACGACATGGCCGAGTAGCGCGCCTCGCCCCACTCGGTGGCGAGGCCGGGGCGCGCCTCGGGGGCCACGTCGACGGGACCGGCGTCGTCGCGCGCGGGCGCGTCGTACTCAGGCTGGCGCGACGCGCTCACCTCACCGGTGACCACCGCGCCGCCGTAGACCTCCGTGGGCGTCGACGCGGCGGGCGACGCCGGCGCCGAGGCCTCACGCGCGGAGGCGCCGTAGGCATGAGGCGCGTTCGACGAGGCGCTCTGCGCGCTGACGTACAGCGGGCGCGCGTACGGGCCGCCGCTGCTGGCGCAGGCGGCGAGCGAGGAGAGTGCGAGCAGCGCGACGGGGGCGATGGACTTCATGGCGATCTCCAGCGGTTGCAGGTCGCCCGAGAACGCCCTTCGCGCGAGAGGCTTACACGCGCTGTGCGGGGCCGCCTACGCGTCGCGGCCGCAGGGCAGAATGGCGGCGTGGCTGATCATGCGGAGGGTGAAGGGATCGATGATCGCCGTGGCCCCGAGGTCGTCGCCGCGCCAGCCCACCATGACCACGTACCACCCGTCGGTCCACGGGAGAAACACGGCGTTCTCGTAGGAGTGAAAGCCGAAGCCCTGCGCGGTGACGGTGCGGTGGTTGCCCGCCGGGCCCGTGACGTTGAGCGAGCCCCCGCGCGTCGAGGCGCGCCACCCGCGGCTCGCCAGCTCGGTGCGCTGAAACGCCCCCACGAAGGTCGGGTCGCCCGTGACGCCCGCGGGCGCGTCGGGCACGCGCACCTCTTCGACGCGGTTGGCGATGGGGTCGACCTCGAAGCACCTGGGGGCGCCGAGGGTGACGCCGCACAGCTCGACGAGCGTGCCGCGCAGGGTGAGCCGCGTCGCCCGAAAATCGGGGGCGAAGCAGTCGCGCCGCGCGTTGGTCGACAGCGTCTGCCCGGGGAAGGGCGGCCGCGCGCCCGCGGCGCTCGTGTCGTTGCGCGGCGCCCGCGGCTGCGGGGGTGTCGCCCGCGGCGGCTTCTTGCAAGCCCCGCTCATCGACGCCAGGAGCATCACCGACAAGACCGTCAGCGTTCGTGCCATGGACTCCGTGTGTAGACCGCGCGAGCGCCCTCACGCAACGCTTGTCGCGCGCGCCGAGAACAGACACCCTTGCGGCCCTCTATGCGCACCCGCTCGATGTGTATGCTCGCCCTGGGCCTCGTGTCGCTCGCCGGCTCCGCGCGGGGGCAGTCGTCGCTGCAGATCCCGGTGCAGCGCGAGCGCCTCGACAACGGCCTGCGCGTGGTGCTCTCGCCCGACCACTCGGTCGCCACGGTGGCCATCGCCCTGTATTACGACGTGGGCTCGCGCGTCGAGGAGCGCGGGCGCTCGGGCTTCGCGCACCTCTTCGAACACCTGATGTTCGAAGGCACCGAGGGGCTCCCGAAGGGTGAGTTCGACCGGCTGCTCGCGCTGCGCGGCGCCGACTCGAACGCCACCACCAGCGAAGACCGCACGAACTACTACGAGATGCTCCCCGCGAGCTCGCTCGAGCTCGGCCTGTGGCTCGAGGCCGACCGCATGCGCGCGCTCGCCATCACCCCCGAGGCCTTCGAGAACCAGCGTATCACCGTGATGGAAGAGCGGCGCCAGTCGTACGAGAACCGCGCGTACATGCAGTCGTTTCTGCGCCGCGACGAGCTCTTCTATGAGGGCTATTTCCCCTACGCGCACAGCACCATCGGCGACATGCGCGACCTCGAGATGCCCGGCGTGCCCGCGGCCGAGCAGGTGCGCCGCGTGCGAGATTTCCACGCGCGCTGGTACGCCCCCGACAACGCCGTGCTCGCCATCGCGGGCGACTTCGACCCCGCCGAGGCGATGGCCATGGTGCGGCGCAACTTCGGCGACATCGCCACGCGCCGCGGCGAGGCGTGGACCGACCCGGGCTTCACGCCCCCCGCCGCCGAGCGCGTGGCCTCGATCACCGACGCGCACGCCGAGGCGCCGGGATTTCACATCGCGTGGCACGTGCCCCCGCGGCGCACGCCCGACCACTACGCGCTCGAGCTCCTGGCCCTCTTGCTCGGCGGCGGCGAGTCGTCGCGGATGTACCGCGCGCTCGTGCGCGACCGCGAGCTCCTCGCCGAGATCGACGTCGACACCGAAGACCGCCGCGGCCCCGACCTGCTCGCCGTGTGGGCCATCTGCGCCGAGGGGCACCAGCCCGCTGAGGCGCGCGCCGTCCTCGACGCCCTCGTGGCCGACGTGGTCGCCCGCGGCGTGACCGCGCGCGAGCTCGAGAAGGCCAAGAACACCCTCCGCGCAGACTTCGTGTTCGGCCTCCAGCGACCCCTCGACCGCGCGCAGTTTCTCGGCATGAGTGAGCTCTACGACGGCGACGCCGCGGTGGTGAACGGCGAGCTCGCGCGCTACGAGGCCGTCACCCTCGACGACGTGCGCCGCGTCGCCGGTCGCTACCTCGTGCCCTCCAACCGCGTGGTGCTCGACGTGCTGCCCGAGGCGCCCGCCGCGCGCTGACGCTACGGCGCGTGCCGGTGCGCGCGTCGTCGGCGCCGCGACGGCGGGGCGCCCGCGTCGATCGCCTGCTCTTCGCGCGCGGGCGTCGCGACGGGAGGTGCGAGCGCGGCGGGGGCCGCGACCGGGGGCGCTGCGGCGGCGGCCGGCGGGCCGGCGATGCGCGTGCGCGGGGGGAGCGCGACGGCGCTCGCGGAGGGCTGTGCGGGGAGCCTGAGCGTAGCGCCCAG
>CANMAT010000636.1 GCA_947494865.1 Deltaproteobacteria bacterium | reverse complement strand
GCGACGGCATCATGCTGTCGAACGGCCCCGGCGACCCGAAAGACCTCCCGGCCCTCGCGGCGCAGGTGCGGGGGCTCCTCGACGCGGGCATCCCCCTCTTCGGCGTTTGCCTGGGCAACCAGATTCTCGCGCTCGCCGCCGGGGGCGACACCTACAAGCTCAAGTACGGGCATCGCTCGCAGAATCAGCCCGTGCAAGACCTCCTCACGCGCCGCTGCTACATCACCAGCCAGAACCACGGCTACGCCGTGCGCGACGAGTCGCTCGGCGACGACTGGGAGCCCTGGTTCGTCAACGTGAACGACGGCACCAACGAGGGCATCCGCGCCCGCGGGCGCCCCGTGGCCAGCGTGCAGTTTCACCCCGAGGCCTCGCCGGGCCCCGAAGACACGGCGTTTCTCTTCGACGACTTTCTCCGGCTCGCCGGGTCCATGGCGCGAGGTCGATGATGTTCGGTCAGTATCTTCCGAAGAAGCCCCGCAGGGTGCTCATTCTCGGCAGCGGCGCCCTCAAGATCGGCGAGGCCGGCGAGTTCGATTACTCGGGCTCGCAGGCCATCAAGGCCATTCGCGAAGAGGGCATCGCGACCGTGCTGGTCAACCCCAACATCGCGACGATTCAGACCAGCGAGGGCATGGCCGACAAGGTCTATTTTCTCCCCGTTGATCCCGAGTTCGTCGAAGAGGTGATCAAGAAGGAGGAGGTCGACGCGATCACCCTCTCCTTCGGCGGTCAGACGGCCCTCAACTGCGGCGTCGCCCTCGACGACCGCGGCGTTCTCAAGAAGTACGGCGTGCGGGTGCTTGGCACCCCCGTCGACACGGTGCGCGACACCGAAGACCGTCAGCGCTTCAAGCAGCGCCTCGACGAGATCGGCGTGAAGACCGCGCGCTCGGCCGCGTGCAACTCGCCCGACGAGGTGCGCGCCGCGGTGACCGAGATCGGCCTGCCGGTGATCCTCCGCGCGGCCTACTCGCTCGGCGGCAAAGGCAGCGCGATCTGCGAGTCGCGCGACGAGCTCGAGGCCGCCCTGGTGCGCGCCTTCGGCGGCGGCACCGCGCAGGTGCTCGTCGAAGAGTCGCTCCGCGGGTGGAAGGAGGTGGAGTACGAGGTCGTGCGCGACGCGCGCGACAACTGCATCACCGTCTGCAACATGGAGAACCTCGACCCCCTGGGGATTCACACCGGGGAGTCGATCGTGGTGGCGCCGTCGCAGACCCTCGACGACGACGAGTACCACATGCTCCGCACCCTCGCGATCAAGACCATTCGCCACCTCGGCGTGGTCGGCGAGTGCAACATCCAGTACGCGCTCGACCCCATGAGCCGCGACTACCGGGTGATCGAGGTGAACGCGCGCCTCTCGCGCTCGAGCGCGCTCGCCTCGAAGGCCACGGGGTACCCCCTCGCGTACGTGGCCGCCAAGATCGCGCTCGGCTACACGCTGCCCGACCTGCCGAACTCCATCACCCGTCGCACGAGCGCGTTCTTCGAGCCCGCGCTCGACTACATCGTGTGCAAGTTTCCCCGGTGGGACCTGCAGAAGTTTCGCGAGGTCGACACGCGCATCGGCAGCGAGATGAAGTCCGTCGGCGAGGTCATGGCCATCGGCAAGACCTTCCCCGAGGTGCTTCAAAAAGCGCTGCGCATGATCGACATCGGGGTGAACGGCCTCGACCCCGAGGCCTTCGAGTTCGCCGACCTCAAGAGCGAGCTCAAGCACCCCTCTCCGCGCCGCATGCTCGCGCTCGCCAAGGCCTTCGCCGAGGGCATGACCGTCGACGAGGTGCACGCCCTCACGCGCATCGACCCGTGGTTTCTGCACCAGCTCGAAGAGATCGTGCGGTATCGCGCGGTCATCAAGGCCCCATCGTTCGACCGCGACGCCCTCATCGGCGCGAAGAAGCTCGGGTTCAGCGACCGCGCGATCGCCGAGTTGCGCGGAGAGACCGAGGCGCACGTGCGCGAGAGCCGCCTCGGCCACGGCGTGCGACCGCACCTCTGCCAGATCGACACCCTCGCCGCGGAGTACCCCGCCGAGACCAACTACCTGTATTTCACGTACCACGCCGACGCCGACGACGTGGCCCCGAGCTGGCGCAAGAAGGTGCTCGTGCTCGGGTCCGGCGCGTACCGCATCGGGTCGAGCGTGGAGTTCGACTGGTGCTGCGTCAACACCGTGAAGGCCGCGCAGGAGCTCGGGTACGAGACGCTCTTGCTCAACTACAACCCCGAGACGGTGAGCACCGACTACGACGTGTGCGACAAGCTCGTCTTCGACGAGATCACCCTCGAGACCGTGCTCGAGCTCTGGGACCGTGAGAAGCCCCACGGCGTGGTGGTGTCGATGGGCGGCCAGGTGCCCAACAACCTCGCGATCAAGCTCCATCGCGCGGGCGTCAAGGTGCTCGGCACCTCGCCCGAAGACATCGACCGCGCCGAGGATCGGCAGAAGTTCGGCGAGCTCCTCGACGGCCTCGCCATCGCGCAGCCGCGGTGGATGACCACGGCCGACATCTCGGAGACGAACATCACGCAGCTCACCACCGCGCTCGGCGGCTACCCCCTGCTCGTGCGCCCGTCGTACGTGCTCTCGGGGGCGGCGATGTGCGTGGTGCACGAGCCCCAGCACCTCGCGAACTACCTCGCGCGCGCCGTCTCGGTGTCGCCCGACCACCCCGTGGTGATCACCAAGTTCGAAACCAACGCCAAGGAGATCGAGGTCGACGCCGTCGCCGACCACGGCGAGCTGGTGCTCTGGGCCATCAGCGAGCACGTCGAGAACGCGGGCGTGCACTCCGGTGACGCCACCCTCGTGCTCCCGCCGCAGAAGCTCTACATGGAGACGCTGCGGCGCATCAAGCGCATCGCCCGAGACATCGCGCGGGCGCTCAACATCACGGGGCCCTTCAACATTCAGTTTCTCGCCGTCGAGAACATGGTGAAGGTCATCGAGTGCAACCTCCGCGCGTCGCGCAGCTTCCCCTTCGTGTCGAAGGTCACGGGGGTGAACTTCATCCGTGAGGCCGCGCGGCGCATGCTCGACGTCGCCACGCCGGTGGAGTGCGAGGCCCTCGAGCTCGACTACGTGGCGGTGAAGGCCGCGCAGTTCTCGTTCTCGCGTCTCGCGGGCGCCGACCCCACGTTGGGCGTCGAGATGGCCTCGACGGGCGAGGTGGGCTGCCTGGGCGACGACCTCCCCGAGGCGCTGCTCAAGGCCCTCATGGCGACGGGCTTTCGCATCCCCAAGAAGGGCGTGCTGCTCTCGCTCGGCCCGGTGGCCGACAAGTACCGCTTCGAGCGCGAGGCGCGCATCCTCCAGGCGCGCGGGCTGACCGTGTACGCCACCCCGGGCACCGCCGAGGTGCTCCGCGAGCAGGGCATCGACTGCATCGTGGCCTGGAAGGACAGCGACGAGAAGAGCCCCGCCGCGGTCGAGCTCTTGAACAAGGGCGAAATCGACCTGGTGATCAACATCCCCCGCTCGTACGACCAGCAGGGGCGCCCCGACGGGTACCGAATCCGCCGCCGCGCGGTCGACATGAACGTGCCGCTGATCACCAATTTTCAGCTGGCGCGCGCGGTCGTCGACGCGCTCGACCCTGCCCACCCCGTCGAGCTCAAACCCCTCGACTGGGCCAGCTATC
>CANMAT010000635.1 GCA_947494865.1 Deltaproteobacteria bacterium | reverse complement strand
TCGCGCGACGACGCGTACCGCCCCGAGTCGCGCAGCGCGCTCGTGGGCTTTCGCTGCGCGCGCACCCGCACCCTGTAGGGTTCGCGGGCGGGTTGTACGGCGCTGATTTCATCGCGGGCGCGGCGCGTCGAGGCTTGTGAGACGACGGCGCGACGGTGTACTTCGTTGCCCCCCGCCGCGCGGCGCGGCGGGCGCAAGACAGCACCGCACACAGGAGACTCCCAATGGCAGGTTCGATCGTGAAGAAGGGTTCGAAGGGCGACGCGGTTCGCACGCTCCAGGGTCAGCTCGTGCAGCTCGGGTACAAGGTCGCCGTCGACGGCGATTTCGGCGGCGGCACCGAAGAGGCCGTGAAGCACCTGCAGAAGTCGTTCGGGTACACCGTCGACGGCGTGGTGGGCGACGGCACCAACTTTCTCATCAACCAGCAGGTCGGCCTGGGCTGGAAGTCGGGCGCGTAGCACTGCCCCTCCGCGGCGCCGCCTCGTGCACGTCGCACGGGGCGGCCGCTGCGGCCCGCGAGCGGGCTCAGCCCTTCTCGTCGATGATGGTGCCCACGTCTTCGCCGCGGATGACGCGCGCGATGTTGCCGCGCTCCGACAGGCGAAACACGCGAATGGGGAGCTTGTTGTCGCGGCAGAGGGTGACCGCCGTCGAGTCCATCACGCCGATGCGGCGCTGAAGAAACTGGTCGTACGACAGCTTCGGAAACATCTGCGCCTCGGCGTTCTTCTTCGGGTCCGAGTCGTACACGCCGTCGACCTTGGTGGCCTTGAAGAACACGTCGGCGTGAATCTCCATCGCGCGCAGCGCGGCGGCCGTGTCGGTGGAGAAGTACGGGTTCCCCGTGCCCGCGGCGAAGATCACCGCGCGGCCCTTCTCGAGGTGGCGCACGGCGCGGCGGCGAATGTACGGCTCGGCCACCTGGCGCATCTCGAGGGCGGTCTGCACGCGGGTGGGGACGCCGCGCTTCTCGAGCGCGTCTTGCAGGGCGAGGGCGTTCATCACCGTGGCGAGCATGCCCATGTAGTCGGCCGTCGAGCGGTCCATGCCCGTCGCCGCGCCCTTGAGGCCGCGAAAGATGTTGCCGCCGCCCACCACGAGCCCGAGCTGCACGCCGAGCTCGCGGTACGCCTGCGCGAGCTCGTCGGAGAGCAGCCCGATGGCCTGCGTGTCGAGGCCGAAGCCGCCCTCGTGGGAGCACAGCGCCTCGCCCGACATCTTGAGCAGAATGCGCTTGTAACGAAGACCGCTGGCGAGCGGCGGGGGGCGAATGGTCACATCGGCGTCGGGGCGGTTGGTCATAAGCGGCGATGGCTTCTAACAGGTTGTGCCCCGCGCGAGAAGCCGTCACCGCTCGGGGAGCGATCGCCTCCGGGGCGTCACGCCTGGGGGCGCTCGGGGCCGCGCGCGTCGAGGTGGGGGCGCATCGCGGCCTCCCAGCCTTCGAGCGTGAGGCGCGCCATGCTCAGGTCGCCCACGAAGGCGTTTTGCGCGAGGCGAAAGTACGGCGCGAGGGCCATCGCGCAGGCGGCCTCGCCGGGGCCCACGGCGACGCTCGTCACGCCCACGAACACCTGCCGGTAGCGCACGCGCTGGTTCTCGCCGACGGCGAGCACCGAGTGGGCCATGCTGTCGAGAATGGCCGCGCGGGCGCCCTCCCAGTCGGTGCCCACGGGGAGAAACCCGGGGTTCTCCATCATGAGGCAGGCGTCGCGGCGGCGGTTCTCGGGGATGCCCAGCGCGAGGGCGGCGTAGAGGGTGCCGGGCTCGCGGGTGGTCTTCATCTTCATGGCCGCGGGCACGTGCGAGCCGGGCATGAAGGGAAAGCGCGGCGCGTCGAGGTCGCCCATGAGCCGTTCGAACGACCGCGTGAGGGAGCTGAGATCATAGAGCTCGGCGCTGTGCTCGCCGCGCTGCACGGTGCCGATGCGCGCGTGCCCGTCGGCGGGGGCGCACACGTCGTAGCCCCAGATGGTGCCCTGCGGGCCGCAGAACGACGACACGGTGATCACGTTGAGCTGGCCCATGTTGGCGCCGTCGACCTCGGCGGCGTCGAAGGCGTTGATCTCGTCGAGGAGCGTCGAGCCCGGGCACACGAGCCCGCACGGGACGCGCCCGATCTTGAGCGAGATGCCGAGGAGGTACCCCGGCGCGTCGCAGGCGAAGTACCCCTCGCAGTGGTCGGGGAAGCGGCCGACGGCCACGGGGGCCGCGCGGCGCGCTTCGAAGTCTACGGTGTGTGATCGCGTCATCGGGTGTGTCTCTCTTCCGTGGGTCGTTGCCGTGACGCGCATCACTGGCGGTGAAAGTAGTCGACGCAGGTGCCCTCGCGGTGCACATCGGCGGTGGCGCAGTGAATGCTGCCGCCGAAGGAGTACGCGTTGCGAAAGGGGATGGGGATGACCTCGAAGCCCAGGCGCGAGAGCTGCTCGTTCTGGTAGACCTCGGTCTCCTCCACGATGATGGTCTTGGGGTCGAGGGTGAGAAAGTTCATCGACAGCCAGATGCTGTAATAGCAGCGCGGCTGGGGCTTCTCGTGGGCGGGCTTGGCGGCCATCACCACCTCCCAGCCGTTGCGGGCGAAGAGGTTCTCCTTGCCGGGCTCCATCACCACGGGGCGGTCGGGGTTGGCCAGCATGAGGCCCGGACGCAGCGGCACGAGCGAGCAGTCGATGTGCACGGGGTCGGGGTCGTTACGAAAATTCACCTTGTGAATACGGTGATTGGAGAAGTGCCGGCGGAGCCAGTCGATGCCCTTCTCGTTGGTCGTGAAGCCGTGCTGCACGAAGATGTCGCGCCCGCAGCGCGTCGCGTCGGCGGCGTCGAAGAGGGGCTCGTACTCGGTGGTCACATAGTCACGACTGTCGGCCTTGTTGATGATGGTGCCGAAGTCCGAGATGCTGGTGTCTGCGAAGTAGTTGGGCTTGTACGAAGCCGCGCCGAGGCGGGGCTTCGGGGCCGCCGTGAGGCGCATGTTCGGGTCGCTGTTGAAGTACTCGAGCAGCAGCGGGCGGTACGCGAGGTATTCGAACCACCGCGCGCGGTACGACATGGTGGCCTCGACGATCTCGTTGCCCACGGTGAGCAGCACGTCGCGCGCGGGCATGCAGCCGATCATCGAGGGGTGCTCGAAGTCGGGCGTTACCACGGGCTTTTCAAAGTCGATGGCCGTCGGGCGGTCTACGCGAATGCCGCGCTTGCGCATCACGTTGGCGAGGTTGTCGAGCTCCTCGTTGGCGCGCGCGATGAGCTCGTCGGACCACTGGCCGCGCTTGCCCTCGACCTCGGCCTCGGGGGGAAAATCGTACTCGATGGCGGGCTCCGACACGGGGATGCACCCCTTGTCGGCCACGCCGACGATCACGTGGCGAAGCGGGTCCCACTCGTTCCAGGAGTTGACGACGGTGCGATCGTAGGGAGTTGGGCCCATCTGGCGATCCTCGAAGGTGCGTTCGGGTGTGCGTCACGCGACGCGCGATCGGAGCTTCGCCGCGGCCCCTAAGAGGGTGTTGACGTGTAATTCCCCGGGGCTTGCGGCAGATCCACGTCGTCGGCCATCGTCACGCCACCTTGCGATACCGCGGGGTATCGCTGCGGTGACGTTCCTTGTCCGACTCGCGGCTCTTTGCAATCCCCGCGGTTTACAC
>CANMAT010000634.1 GCA_947494865.1 Deltaproteobacteria bacterium | reverse complement strand
TTCGACCCATCACCCGCGCACGGTAACGCGCCCCGCACGTCGAATGGAAGAAGCGCGTGATCGCCCGTCGGCGGTCGCTTACTCTGCCTGTGCCCGCGTGTGGCGCGGGTCGCCTGGCGTCATCACGCGAATGGAGTAGGTGCCCGCCTCGAGCTCCAGCGGGAGCATGACGCGCGCCCGGAAGGCCCCGCGCTCGTCGGTGACCGTCGTGCCCAGCGCCGCCTCGCGTCGGCCGTTGCGCATCATCTCGACCACGTGGCTGCCCTGCATGAGCTGAAAGACCACCGTCAGGTCGGCCACCGGCGCGTTGGCCTCGTCGCGCGCGTCGCCCTCGCAGAGCACCACGGTGCCGCGCACCACGCTGCCCCCGTGTGACTCCGTCGACTGCACCGACAGCAGCCGCAGCTCGGTGCGGTGCCGCTCGGGCTCCTCGAGGCTGCCGTCGCGCGCGGCAGAATCGCTCCCCGCGGTGTCTTCGCGCGTCGACGCCTCGTCGCGCGCCGCGCCGCCCACGCCCGTCGCCGCGCCGCCGCCGCGGGCGGGCGCGCCTCGCGCTCCGTCGCCGGTCGAGCCTTGCGCGCCGCTCGTCGCCGCGCCGTTCGCGGTGCGCGCCGCGCCCTGCGGCTCGGGCGACGGGGGCTGCGGCTGCGCGGCGTCTTCGCGGCCCGGGCCGAGGCCCTGGTTCTGCAGCTCGTCGCGGCGGCGGTTGGGGTGCCGCGGGTCGTCGGGGCCCGCGCTCGCGCCGTAGGTCGAGTACCCGTTGGTGTAGTTCGCCGGGCGCGGAAACGGGTCGGGGTTCGCCGGCACAAACTGCTCGCGCTGCTGGGCCTCGTCGCGCAGGCGCACGTCCCAGCCGCCGAGGTCGACGCGCGACCACCCCGTGCCCGCGAGGTACACCTCGGCCCACGCGTGCGCCTCGTTGCCCACGTAGCGCGCGGGCACCCCCAGCGCGTGGAGCGTGAGGACAAACGCGTACGCGCGGTGACGGCACGCGCCGACGCCGCCGAGGGCGAGGCGAAGGTAGAGGTTGGTCTCGGGGGTTACGGGGAGATCCGCGTCGCGGTAGTTGCGAAAGTACCGCACGAGGGCGTCGAGCGTGGCGCGCATCCCGTCGCTGCGGCGCGCGCCCACGTGGGTGAGCACCCGCGAAGAGCCCACGGCGAGAAACGACGGCACGGCGGGTTCGGGCTGCGAGCCGCGGAGGTCCGTCGAGCCCGGGAGGCTATCGGGAACAGCGCCGCTCGGGGCCACGAAGGCGTGCTGCGGCGCGGCGATCACGTACGAGAGGTGCACCGTGCGGGCGGTCTCGGCGCGCACGAAGAGGTTGCCCGCAGAGTCATGAAAGAAGGCGAGTGGCACCTCGGGCTCGGAGCGGTACGAGAGCACCGCCTGGTCGCCCGCGACCGAGGGCACGGCCGTGGTGGTCGTGCCCGAGAGCTCGACGTCGACGTCGGCCGTGAAGCGCGCCACGGGCTCGCGCGCCCACGTCGAGGGAACCGCACCGACGCGCAGCGGGCGCATCGAGGGGTCGCGCACCGAGAGGCGGCCGAGCTCGTCCACTGCATCGAACGCGTGCGTGCGCTTGAAGGGCGTGATGGCCGGGGTAAACACCTCGCGGTAGCGCAGCGTGGCGCCCGCGGGCGAGCGCGTGTCAGCGTCCATGCCGCGCGACACGGCCTCCCAGTTGTCGCGAGGGTGCAGAATCGACGACGAGGGCTGCTGCTCGCGGTTCTCAGACCAGCCGGTGCCGCTCGCGGCGCGACGAAAATCCTCGGCGCTCTCGGGGCGGCTCAGCACCCCCGCGGGCAAATCGCCAATGGAGAGATCGCCCGGAATAAACCGATGGAGCCGCTGCCCCGGCGACTGCGCCGCGCCCGGCAGGGCCACGGAGAGAGCGATGAGTGTGAGTGCCACGCCGCGACGCATCGAGGGAGGAGCCTGCATGGGTGCGTCCGAGGTCGCAAGGGCGCGATGCGTTCCTGCCGACAGACCTTTCGTGAGGGCGTGTTATGGTTGCCCGCACGATGGAGTCACTCCTGTACGTCGTGCTGGGCGCGCTGGCCTTGTCGGTGCTGATCGTCGTCCATGAGTTCGGGCACTTCATCGTCGCGCGTGCGTTCGGCATGCGCGCGAGGGTGTTCTCCGTAGGCCTCGGCCCCGTCATCGCGCGGTGGCGCCCGCGGGGCAGCGAGACGGTGTTTCAGGTCGCGGCCATCCCGCTCCTCGCCTACGTAAACATCGCGGGGATGGACCCGCGCGAGCCCAACGACCCCCACGATCGCGGCAGTTACAAGAACGCCTCGCTCCTCGCGCGGCTCCTGGTCATCGCGGGCGGCCCCCTCGCCAACTACCTCGCCGCGATGCTCATCGTGTTCGGGCTCCTCGCCGTGGGCGGCGACCCCAAGCTGCAGACCGAGTCGCGCATCGGTGAGGTCATCCCCCACAACGTGGCCGACCGGGCGGGCCTCCGCGCGGGCGACCTCGTCACGAGCGTCGGGGGGCAGCCCATCTCGACGTGGCGCCAGCTCGTCGACCGCGTGTCGCACTCCGAGGGGCGGCCCCTCGAGTTCATCATCGACCGCGGCGGCCAGCGCATGAACCTCACGCTCACCCCCCGCATGGACCCCACCCTCCACAGCCACAAGATCGGCGTGATGCAGACCACGCGCTACGTGTCGGTGCCCCTCAGCGCCGCGGCCGTGCGCGCGATGATCGCCCCCGCCCACGCCGTGGTCGAGAGCGCCCACGCCATGCGCCGCATGTTTCGCGGCAAGGAGCAGGTGCGCGTCATGGGCCCCGTCGGCATCGTGAACGAGATGGTGCACGAGGCCCGCCGCGGGTGGCGCGACTGGGTCAACATGGTGTGGCTCATCTCCGTGGGGCTGTTCTTCCTCAACCTCCTCCCGGTGCCCGCGCTCGACGGCGGCCGCGCGGTGTTCCTCGCGTACGAGTTCTTCCTCCGCCGCAAGCTGCCGCCGCGCTTCGAGTACGCCGCCGTGGCCGTCTCGATGGTGCTCCTCCTCGGCGTGGCCGCCGTGTGCCTCGTGGTCGACACCGTCAACTGGCACTGACCCTCTCTCAACAATCGAGAGAATCTCCTCAAGTCCCGCCGCCGCCCGTCGTTGATCTCCATGTGAGCAACGACTGCCAAAGCCTCCCGCCGCGGAGGCGCACCACCACGAGGCCGCCGGTCCGTCGGCCGCGCCCGTTGCAGACGGTGCTCGTCGTCGACGACGACCCGGCGGTCTGCCGCATCATCGCGAAGCTCCTCCACCGCCTGGGCTTCACCGTGATGCACGCCCACTGCGCCGCCGAGGCCCTCACCCTCCTCGACCGCGCCTCCCACGTCGACCTCGTGCTCACCGACCAGATCATGCCCGGTATGACCGGCGTCGAGCTCCTCGACCTCGTGCACCTCCGCTGGCCCACCATGCCAGGCGTCATCATGTCAGGCATCGCCTCGGTGCCCCCGCAGGGCTTCCTGCAGACGCTCCGTAAGCCCTTCTCGGCCAACGAACTCTCGCACTGCGTCTCCGAAGTACTGAGCCCTCGCGTGCGCTGAACGGCGCGCAGCGCATGCGCGCCGTTGCGCCGCCGCTGCGAGACGCGGTAGGCACCCACGGGTCGACAAAGCCCATGGAGCGATCCCTCACC
>CANMAT010000633.1 GCA_947494865.1 Deltaproteobacteria bacterium | reverse complement strand
GCGCGGCGAGGGCCTCGGGGGCGAGGTGTTCGTCGCGCAGGTGGTATACTTCGCGGTGCAGAGCCTCATACGGGGGAGCCATCGCGCACTCCGTAGCACGGCCCGAGGGAGCCGCGCCGGGCGCGATTCCTGGTGGGATCGAGGGCTGCGCATGCGCGGCGGAGCAGGTGCCACCGAGAGCTCCTGCGAGGCCTCCGAGAGGCACGCGGCGTTCTCGCGCGCGAGGTCGGCGGACTGCGACGATTCGCTCCACGTGCGGACGCGCGACGAATCACGCACAGCTCGACCGCCTCCATCGTGACGACGGCGCGCAACGCCATGGCCGCGGCGGTGCACGACCGCGTGCCGGTGGTGCTCACGGGCGACGCGCTGGTGCGCTGGCTCGCGCTCGACACGGAGGTCGCCAGCCTGCCCATGCTCCGGCGCGCGTGCCTCGACGACGCGCTCCAGGTGTGGCCCGTCGCCCGCCGCGCGCCTCTCCGAGGTGGAACACCTGCGCCCCCGTCGGGTGCCGAAGCTCCCGAGGCGCGCGCCCGTGGCAACGTCCCAGAGGGTCACCTGCTCGGTGCAGGTGTCCCCGCGGGAGTGAGCCATTACGGAAGCGACGAGGGCTCCCGAGGGGATGGCCGTGAGGCCGACGACGTAGGTGCCCCGCAGCGACTGCAACGCATTGGCAACAGTCGCTGGCCCAAACAGTAGAAGCAGTGGAGTCTATGGAAACGACGGGATGCGCGAAATGCCCTGAAAACAAGGCGTCTGCGGGTGGGTCGTGTGGGGGTCGAACCCACGGCCTACGGATTAAAAGTCCGCAGCTCTACCACTGAGCTAACGACCCGGCGGAGGCGGAGTGTCGCCAGGGGGCGCGCCCCATGTCAACGACTCATCGCGCGCGACTCGCAGTCGGGCGTCGCCGCGCTACAGGCGAAACCAACGCTTCGTGGCGGGGTCGCGCGCGATCAAGCACTCGTCGCCCTCGAGCGTGCGCACCAGCAGCGCCTCGGTGAGCGTCGCGTCGGGGGCGCCGAGCACCGCGGCCACCCGACGCACGCGCCCGTCTTCGAGGAAGGCCCGCGGCGCCTCACCCGTCGCGCCCTCGGGCCGCAGAGACACGGCCCTGCGCGTGGGGACTCCCGTCTCGACCGCGAGGCTGCGCGCCGCGCGGGCGCACTCGTACGAGGCCCGCGCGAGGGGCGTCGCGCCCTCGACGACGAGCAGCACGTCGCAGCCGTCGGCCACGCGGTGGAGCACCGCCGAGCGCAGCGCGCCGACGAGGCTCACCGCGCGCAGGGGGCCCATCGCGAGCTGCCGCGTCGCGCCGCGGAGGGTCGCGAGGGGGAGCGCGAGCTCGGCCGAGTACACGCGGGCGTCGTACGGGTCGATGCGCGTCGCGAGGTCGATGGTCTCACCCTCCGCATCGAGGAAGGTCGCGCACAGCCCCCCAGGGACCGCCTCGAGCAAGGCCTCGAGGGCCGCGGTGAAGCCCGTCGGGTCGGCGTCGCGCGCAAGAATGGGCGCGCTCATCGCGACGCCCCGCCCGCGGTCGAGCCGAGGGTGGTCTCGCTCACGCGGATGTCGGCGCGCGCCCGCAGCCGCTCGATGAGGCCGCGGAGCGCCTGCGCGCGGCGCACGTTCACCCCGTCGCGGACGATCACGGCGCGCACCTCGGCGGGCGGCCGCGCGAGGGGCGCCACGTACCCCACGCGCAGCGCCACGTGCACGCCGAACGAAGTCACGAAGGGGGCCGAGAGCGGCGCGGCCTCGGTGAGCCCCCACGCGGCGCGGGTGAAGGGCGCGACGTAGGTGGTGCCGTCGGCCGCCTGGCCCGTGCGGTCGAAGGGCTGCAGCGGCTCGACGTGGAGGCGCATCTGGCGACCGAGGGCTTCGAACTCCGCGCGCGTCGGCGGCCTCCCGGTCGCGGCGAGCGTCGCGTAGAACCCGCGCATCTGCGCCGTCGCGGCGTCGCGCGCGCCGACGCCCGCATCGTCGCCCGCGGCGGCGAGGGCGTGCACCACCTCGACGAGCCCGTCGTGCGAAAACTCCACCCGTCGGCGCTGATAGAACGCTTCGAAGAAATCGCCGGGTATCGTCGCGGCCGACTCGCGGTCCTCGACCTCGCGGGCGAGAATGCCCTGCACCCGCGCGTGCCAGCGCGCGTTCTCGACGTCGTCGTCATCGATGATCCCGCGCCGCATCGCCTCGCGCACCAGGAGCCGGTCGCGCACGCAGCGCGCGAGCGCGTCGCGCGGGCTCAGGTGTTCGGCGCGCGCCGCGAGCTCGACCTCGCGCGCGGTGACGGCCTCGCCCTCGACGCGCGCCACGACGGGGCTTCGATCGCCCGCGGCGGCGCCTCCGTCGCGCCGCGCAGCGCACGCGAAGAGGCCCAGGCCGAGGGCGAGGAGGCAGCCGAGGCGCAGGCTCACTCGGCGGTCTCCGGGCGCACGAGCTCGATGCCGGCCTGCGTGAGAAACCACCCCACGAAGCCCGCGAGCATGGCCGACACGTAGTCGCGCTTGTCGAGCGTGCGGAGGCACTCCCAGTACGGGTACAGCGCTGCCAGGAGCAGCACGATGCCCAGCGCGCGCGCGGCGACGAGCAGCGCGGGGCGGGGCGGGGCGGGGGGAGGCTTCGGCGACGCACTGCTCACGGGTGAACTCTCAGCCTCTCGGTGCCCGTCAGCGGGCCCGGTCGAGCCAGTGTCGCATGGCGAACGCGCACAGCGCCCACAGCGCGTACGCCGCCGCGCGGGACGTCGACCGCGGTCGCGAGGGCGCCGCGCGCACCAGGCTGGCGCCACCCTGGAGCACCAGGGCGAGCGCGAGCAGCGCGCCGGCCGCGGCCACGATGGCGCCGCGGCCCCGGACGAGGGCGTCGCCCGCCACGCGCTCGGCGACGGTCGCGGGCTCGCGCGCGCCGAGCCACGCGGGCGCCACCACCGCCGTCACGGCAGCGACGAGCGCGAGCGCCGCCAGCGCAGGTGCGCGCAGCGACGGCGCCGCGGGCCTCGGCCGGTCGTCGGCCACGGCGGAGACCACGGGCACGCGCTCGAGGTGCCCCTGATGCCACGCCACGACGCTCGCGAGGTACGCCAGCATCGTGAGCGCCGCGACCACCCGCGAGGGCGCGTCGAAGCGCGCCACCGCGTGACGACCCGCGAAGAAAGCCGCCACCCCGAGCGAGGCCGGATAGCCCGCAAGCGCGAGCGCCACGGCGCGCGACGGCACCCCCCGCGACGCGACGGATGCGACCAGCACCCCGAGGGCGCCGAGGGCCGCCAGGAGCGAGAGGGCGTCGGCCGCGCCCGACACCGCGGGGGCGAGCGCGAGTTGGGCCCACGCCGCGGCGCCGAGCACGATCGCTGCCAGTCCTGGGCGCTGTAGGGTCATCGCGGTTTCGCTCGAACGAGCGGCCCAGGGAGACTACCAGCTTTTCAGAGGCGCACGACGGTTGATAGAGTCACGCGTGGTGCGCACCTGTCACCAGTGCAATGCGCCTTGCGAAGAGGGGCATCGGTTCTGCCCGTCGTGCGGGTTTCCGATCGGCGCGCTGCGCCCCGCGTCGGGCGATCCGCTGGTGGGGCGCACCATCGGCGGCGGATACATGATCCTCGAGGCCATCGGCGCCGGGGGCATGGGCCGCGTGTACCGCGCGGAGCAG
>CANMAT010000632.1 GCA_947494865.1 Deltaproteobacteria bacterium | reverse complement strand
TGTTTCGCTCGAGCGTGAACTATGACGGCCGCGAGTTCGCCGGGCCCAACACCACGTCGCTCACGCTCGTCGACGGCGGCGTGCGCGCCCGCGTGCGCCTCGAGAACCTCGGCATCCGCCTGCGCATCGGCGGCACCCTCAGCACCAGCGGGTGGGTGCGCTTCGCCAACATCGACGTCGACCTCATCTTCGACCTCTCGGCCCCCGGCGGCGCGCCCCGCGCCACGGTGCGACCGGGCTCCGTGTCGGTGAACGTCGGCGGCATTCGCACCGAGTTCGGCGGCATCACCGGCACCATCGTGAACGTGGTCGCCTCGCTCGCCAACGGCCTCGTGCGCGACCTCGTGTCGCGCCTCGTGCGCGACTACATTCAGAGCAATTTCAACGCGGTGCTCACGGGCCTCGTAGGCGGGCTCAACGTGTCGTCGCTGGGGGCGAGCTTCAACGTGCCCCGCCTCGACGGCATGGGCAGCGTGGCCCTCGGCTTCGGCCTCGGCATCTCGGCCCTCGACGCGACACCCGCGCGCCTCTTCGGCGGCATCGGCACGCGCTTCACCGCCATGGCCACGCGCGCCACCGCGTCGCGCGGCGTGGCCCTGCAGCCCGCGGCCGCCGAGCCCGCGCGCCGCACGCCCGCCACCGTGATCGTGCAGCCCGGCGTGCTCAACCAGGCCCTCCACGCCCTGTGGCGCGGCGGCTTCTTCGACGCCTCGCTCGACGCGACGTCCTTCGGCGAGTTCTTCACCGCGGGCTCCACCATCACGCTGTCGACGGCGCTCCCGCCGGTGGCGTCGATCGGCGACGACGGCCGCGTGCGCCTCGACCTCGGCGCGCTCACCGCCACGCTCAACCTCACGGGGGCGCCGCCCGTTCGCGCCTCCCTCGGAGCCCGCGCGACCACCACCGCGGCGCTCATGGGCAACGACATTCGCTTCGCGGGCGTGCGCCTCGACGAGCTCTACGTGGGCTTCGACGACACCTCCATGTCGTCGATGGAGCGCGAGACCCTCGCCGCCGCCCTGCGCATGATCCTGCAGACCCTCGTCGACCGCTCGCTCAACGACGCGCTGCCGGCGATCCCCATCCCGAGCTTCGTGATCCCCGATTCGCTGCGCATGTACGGCCTCCCTGCGGGCCGCGAGCTCGGCATCACGGCGCCGGCCCTCGCCCTCGAGCAGGGCGTGTTCGTGCTGCGCGGCGGCTTCGGCGTGCGGTAGCCTCGGCCTCCCTCCGATGTCTGACCGCGTCCCCCTCGACCCCTACGTCTTCGGCTCCACGCAGCGGTGCTACGGCTGCGGCCCCCACAACGCGGCGGGGCTGCGGCTTCGCTTCGAGCGCGAGGGCGACGAGGTCGTCACGCGCTTCACCCCCGCCGAGGGCCTCGAGGGGCCGCCCAACGTGTTTCACGGCGGCCTCCAGGCCACCCTCGTCGACGAGGTCGCCGGGTGGGCCTGCGTCGGGCTCCTGGGGCGCATGGGCTTCACCACGTCGCTCGAGGTTCGGTACATCCGCCCGGTGAAGATCAACGTCGAGGTCGAGGCGCGCGGGCGAATCGCGGCGCGCGCGGGGCACATCGTCACGGTCGACGTGCGCCTCGTGCAGTCCAAGAAGACCACCCTCATGGGCACCGTGCGCTACATGCTCCCCGACGCCGAGAAGGCCGCGGGGTACCTCGGCGGTCCGGTGCCCGACGCGTGGCGCTGGATGTTCGAAGACGGCCCCGGCGAAGCCCCCGAAGAGCACTGACCCCTACCGCTCGAAACCACTAGAAACAGAGGCGTTACGATGAGCAGAACGTATCCCAACGTCGCGAAGGACAACTCGTACAGCATCGGCCGCACGCCGCTGGTGCGCATCAACCGCGTGACCGACGGCGCGGGCGCCACGGTGCTGGCCAAGATCGAGGGGCGAAACCCCGCGTACTCGGTGAAGTGCCGCATCGGCGCGGCCATGGTGTGGGACGCGGAAGAGAAGGGACTCCTCGGGCCGGGCAAGGCCATCGTGGAGGCGACGTCGGGCAACACGGGCATCGCGCTGGCGTTCGCGGCCGCGTCGCGGGGCATCGAGTGCGTGCTCACCATGCCCGAGACCATGAGCATGGAGCGGCGCAAGGTGCTCATTGCGCTGGGCGCGAAGCTGGTGCTCACACCGGGCGCGCAAGGCATGAAGGGCGCCATCGCGCGCGCCGAAGACCTCGCCGCGCAGGAGCCCGGGCGCTACGTGCTCATGCGCCAGTTCGAGAACCCCGCGAACCCCGCCATTCACGAGACCACCACGGGGCCCGAGATCTGGGCCGACACCGGCGGCGACGTCGACGTGCTCGTGGCGGGCGTGGGCACCGGCGGCACCATCACGGGCGTGAGCCGGTTCTTCGAGCGGGTGAAGGGCCAGGCGCTGCACTCGGTGGCCGTCGAGCCGTCGCACTCGCCGGTGATCACGCAGACGCTGGGGAGCCAGCCCGTGCAGCCGGCGCCGCACAAGATCCAGGGCATCGGCGCGGGCTTCGTGCCGAAGAACCTCGACCTCTCGCTCGTCGACCAGGTGGAGACCGTTTCGAACGACGAGGCCATCGCGATGGCGCGGCGCCTCGCGCGCGAGGAGGGCATTCTCTGCGGCATCTCGTGCGGCGCGGCGATGCACGTGGCCGCGAAGCTCGCGCGCGACCCGAAGTGGGCGGGCAAGACCGTAGTCGTTGTGCTCCCCGACGCGGCGGAGCGGTATCTCACGGGCGCGCTCTTCGAGGGCATGTTCGACGAGATCGCGGCGGCGAAGGCGTCGTGAGCGAGGCCTCCGACCGCGGCCCCGGCGGAGACCTCGCGTCGCTCGTGGGGGCCTTCCTCGAGAGCTACCGCGACGACCCGCGCGCGCAGTTCATCAACAAGCGGTACATCCCGTCGCGGGACGAGATCTACGCGATCTTGAAGCTGCTGCTCGAGGTGTTCTACCCGGGGTACTTCGGTCGGCAGGATCTCACCGACGAGAACGTCGCCTACCACGTGGGCGCCACGCTCCACACGCTGCGCGAGAAGCTCGAGCGGCAGACCGAGCTGTGCCTCTGCTACGGCACCGAGAGCGGCGAGCGCGCGTCGCCCGACGTGCCCCGGTGCCGTTTTCGCGGCCGCGCGGTGGTGAGCGCCTTCATGGCGCGGCTCCCGGAGATTCGTCGGCGCCTCGTGCTCGACGTGCAGGCCGCCTACGACGGCGACCCCGCGGCGTCGGGCATCGACGAGGTGATCCTCGCGTACCCGGGCCTCCTCGCCGTCACCGTGTACCGCGTGGCGCACGAGCTCTACGAGCTGGGCGTGCCCCTCATGCCGCGCATCATGACCGAGTGGGCGCACGCGCAAACGGGCTGCGACATTCACCCCGGCGCCACCGTGGGCGACAGCTTCTTCATCGACCACGCGACGGGCGTGGTGATCGGCGCCACCACCCACATCGGCGCGCGCGTAAAGCTCTACCAGGGCGTGACGCTCGGCGCGCTCTCGATGCCCCGCGACGCCGAGGGGAACCTCATTCGCGATTCGAAGCGTCACCCCACGCTCGAAGACCAGGTGACCATCTACGCCAACGCCACCGTGCTCGGCGGCGAGACGGTGATCGGCAAGGGGTCGCTCCTCGGCGGCTCGGTGTTCATCACCCGCTCGGTGCCCGAG
>CANMAT010000631.1 GCA_947494865.1 Deltaproteobacteria bacterium | reverse complement strand
GCGGTCGCACCCGCGCTCGCCGCTGGCCCCGCGCGTCGAGCGCGCATGCGCCGTGACGTCGTCGGGCGAAGGCCAGTAGCGCCCATGCGTGGAGCGAGGCGCCTTCTCACATCAACGCTCATCGTCGTCGCCCTGAGCGCGTGCGTCGATGGCACCGTCTCGATCGGCGCCGACGCGCGCGACGCGGCGCCCGATCGCACGCCCACCGATGGCACGAACGCCGATGGCACCGCGACCGACAGCGCCGCGGCCGACGCCGCGCTCGTCGACGCGACGCGTGCGCCGGGTGACGGCGCGCCCATGCCGCCGCGCGTGTGCATGGTGACGCCCGAGTGCGCCGGCGCCTGCCCCATGGCGATGCGCGCGTGCGTGTGCGCGCCCACGATGATGGGGCTGCGGTGCATCGCGAGCTGCGTGGTCACCGCCGACTGCCCGCCCAACCCGGCGGGCGCGGCGCTCGTGTGCCGCATGGGGCTCTGCATGCCCTGAGCGCCTACGCGGCGGCGATGAAGCGCGCCCCGAGGCGCTTGCGCGCGGGCTCTTCGACGAGGTGATGCAGCGCTGCGGCCACGGCGCTCACCAGAAGATAGATCGCGAGCGCAGCGAGGGCCTCGCGGTGAATCACACCGCGCACGGCGCGAGCCACCACGTCGGTCACCGTGTCGCGGGCGTCGAGGCGCGCATACTGGACGAGGTACAGCGCGAAGGAGATCTTGCCAGCGTACACGGCGGCCCGGGTCGAGAGGATGCCCGCGCCCGGCGCGCCGTTGTAGAGCCCGAGGATCATCAGTGCGCCGCCCGCGCCGTGGAGCTTGCTCACGACGTGAAAGAGCGCGTGCGAGCCCGCCGCGTTGACGCCGCCGCGGGACTGCATCCACACCGACGCGCAGGCCCAGAGCGCGACGCCCGCAGCGAGGGTGAGGGTCGCCCCGAGGCGGCTGCGCAGCGCGCGGCTGTCGGGCGCGCGCAGCGCGACGAGGCCCGCGGCGATGCCGAAGCCGAAGTCGCCGAAGCGACCGAAGACGGTCATCACCCAGTAGAAATCCTTCCACTCGCCCGAGAGGGCGTGGTCAACGAGCTGGAGGTTGAGGGCGACGCCCGTGCAGGCCTGCGAGAAGGCCGCGAGCGCGATGAGGGTGACGAGCAGCCTGCGGCCGACGGAGGCCGCGGGGCGCGCGCGCTCGACGGCGCCGAGGGCCGCGAACAGCGGCGGGACGAGGAGGTAGAACGACTCCTCGACGCAGAGCGTCCACATGGGCGGGTTGATCGAGAAGCGGTACTCGGCGAAGTAGACCTGCGTGAGCGTGAGGTGGGTGAGCACGTCGGCCGCGCTGTAGTGCGGGTGCGCCGCGTACGAGGCGAAGACGAGAAACCACGTGAGGGGCAGCACCCGAAAGGCGCGCTTGAGAAAGTACGTGCGCAGCGAGACGGCCCCCGCGGCGAAGCGGTCGAAGTACAGGCGGGTGAAGAGAAAGCCCGAGAGGGCGAAGAAGAGGTTCACCCCCGTCCAGCCGTAGGTGATGGGCCACAGGGGGCCGAGGGCGCGGCGGTCGACGGCGTGGCCGAAGAAGACCATCGCCGCCGCGAGGGCGCGAAAGCCCGTGAGCACGGGCACCTGGTCGCTCGGTCGGGTCAGCGACACACGGGGGCCAGGGCGCGAAACCTCGGCGCGAGCGTGGTGTAGTCGTCGACGCGCGTGGTGCCCGCGAAGCGATAGAAATAGGGGTTCGCGACCATGGCGGCGGCGTAGGCGCCCACGTCGGAGTCGGTGTTGCCGAAGCCGTAGTCGGGGGCACGCCCGAGGCGCGCGCGCAGGGCGGCGAGCTCGGCGGTCTTGAACGACAGCGCGGGCGCGCCCGTGGCGCCCGTGAGGCCGAGGGTGGTGTGCACCACGCCGCGCGGAAAGCCGCGGAGCTGGAGCCACTGGTGCGTCGCGGGCTCGAGCCACTCGGGGCGCGCCGTGAGGTAGAAGACCTGATAGCCCCTGTCGACGAGGGCGTTGAGCATCTCCGCGCCGCCCGCGTTGGCCGCCGGCGGGGGCCCCGTGAGGAGCGCGAGGAGCGCGGCGTTCTCGAACTCGGTGAGCGTGCCGTCGACGTCGGACACCACGACGCGCGCCCCTGCGGGAATGACGTTGATCCACTGCTCGGCGAGCGTGTGATCGCCGCGCACGACGAAAAGGATCTTGTGCCACCCGAGGCCGAGGCGACGCGCGGCCGGGACCTCGAAGTACACCTGCCCCCCGCCGTCGGGCACCCCCTCGACGGTCGCGTGCGGCGCCGCGTCGCGGCTCGTGCGGGCTGCGCCCAGGAGCTCCCACCGGGCGCAGTCGCGGAGCAGATAGACGTCGACGTCTTCGTCGTTGAGGTCGTCGTCGTTGACTCCATACGCGAATTTGGCGATCGCCCACTGCGCGTCGCCCTCGCGAAGAAACAGGTCGCGCCCACGGTGACGTGCGCTCCCGAGGGCCACCGTGACGCGCGTGGTGAGGTTGCGCCACGACGCCGTGGCCCCGAACGAGGGCGGCGCGGCGTTGCACGCAGGCGGCGGGGGGCACCCCGTCGAAGCGTCGGGCGCGCTCGCATCGCTCACCACGTCGGGCGCGCTCGCATCGCTCACCACGTCGGGCGCGCTCACCACGTCGGGCGCGTTCACCACGTCGGGCGCGCTCACCACGTCGGGCGCGCTCACCACGTCGGGCGCAGCGGCGTCGTCGAGCACCGGCGCACGGTCGACCAGCGTGAACGCGTCGCTCGACGCCGCGTCGCGCGTGACCACATCGGGCCTCGGAGGCTCCGTCGCGGCGCCGCTCCCGTCGCCGCATGCACCGAGGGCCGCCGCCAACACCGCCAGCACGCTTCGCATCGCGGGAGGCTCGCACGATGTCTTCGACGCGGGAAGCGCGGGGCGATATCTCGCCGCAGGCAGTTGACGGCGCACGATGAGCGGGTGATATCGCCGCTCCGCGCGGGTGCTCTCGTCGGGGTGATCGTCTCCCCGATATTCCATCCCGTCGCCTGAGATCGCCATGGATGTCGCCACGCAGATGCCGCTCGACAACCCGCAACAGGTTGTTCAGTGGCTGCAATCGATGATGCCTCAGTACACGTACACCGTGCGGGGCAGCTACGTGATCGTCGGCTCGGGCTCCGCCACGGGCGTGCTCATTCGCGGCGCGGGGCCGGGCCGCGCCAAGCTCATCTGGGCGTTTCCCAGCATGGCCGTGCAGCTCGTGCTCACGGTCGGCATGGTGCTCACGGGCATTCTCCCGGGCCTCGTGGCGTTTGGCATCGTGTGGCTCTCGGTGTCGAGCGGGGTCGACGCGCTCCGGCAAGACATCTCTCGCGCCCTCCAGGGCAACGCGCCCATGGGCGCTTCGATGGGCGCGATGCCCGTCGCGCGCTCGAGCGGCGGCGGCCTCCTCGCGGGCGGCATTCTCACGCTGCTCATGGCGCTCGGCAGCTTCGGCTTCGCGGCCAGCGAGTTCAGCGACGCCGACCGCGCCGACCGCTGGGCGAGCGAGCGCTCGAGCAGCTCGTACGGCAGCTACGGCCTGGGCTCGAGCTTCTGGTACGCGCGCGCCCGCACACACCGCTCGCAGGGGGCCATGGCCATCGGCGGCGGCGCCGTGCTCCTCATGGCCTCGATCGCGATGC
>CANMAT010000630.1 GCA_947494865.1 Deltaproteobacteria bacterium | reverse complement strand
GGCATCACCTCGCCGAACCAGAGCGCGGCGCGGGCGGTGTCCTGCGACACGAGCTGCGCGTGCACCTGGGTCACGCGCGCGGCGAGCTGCTCCTGCGTCTGAAAGAGCTGAAACACCACCGTGGCCGCGCCGAAGAGCGCCCGCGGGAGCTGCGCGAACACCCCTTCGAGCGCCTGTGCCTGCGCCGCGGCGTCGTCGCCGGCCCCGCGCCGCGCGAGCTCCGACAGCAGCGTCGTGCCCATGAACGCGAGGTTGCGATTGCGAGCCCTCGCGCGCACGAGCCGAACGATCCCCGCGGCCTCTTCGTTGCGCCCCTGCGCGGCCGCCGCGATGGCGAGATCGTAGAGCTGATCGGCCGTGCGCCCCGCGATCTCGGGCGCGCTCGCGGGGTCGGCCACGTAGGCCGCGAGGCGCGCGAGGTCGAAGTCGGGCTGACCCTCGCGAACGCGCGCGCGCGCCCCCTCGGTAACCACGCGGCACAGGTCGTCGCGGGTCGCGCGCTCCCACGTCACGGGCGCCGCAGCGACGGGAGCGGACGCCCCCGCGTCGACGACGATGTCGTCGGGCGAACGAGCCTGCAGCGCCGCGAGGGGAATCGGCTGCGCGCTGCTGCACGAGACGGCGAGCGCCGCGGTGACAAACCACGGAGCGACACGGTGCTTGCGATGCGACATGGGCGCGGAGAGTGCCCTCGTCGAAGCGCGCGATTCAAGCGCGGCCGTGACACACGCACAGGCGAAACGAGAAAACCCCGAAATGACAAACGGCGAGGGTGTTAGCCTCGCCGCAGGTCAGAACAGGGTGTTCACAGACGAATCGGAGACGTTGGTGGAGCTGACCGGGATCGAACCGGTGGCCTCCTGAATGCCATTCAAGCGCTCTCCCAACTGAGCTACAGCCCCAACGTCGAGCGGAGCGATGTTTTAACTCCGACTTCTCACGACGTCAAAGAAAAAGATCAGGGCCAGGTACGAAGCGCAAAACCGATCATTTTGTAGAGCAATCGCGCGGCGACGTTGCCATCCCACTCGTCGCCTTCGGGCCCGGGGACGACCTCCACGAGGTCCATCCCGACGATGCGCCGGCCCGACCGCGCGACAGCGCCCACGAGGTACGCGCACTCTTGAAACGACAGGCCCCCGGGCACCGGCGTGCCCGTGTGCGGGCACAGCGTGGGGTCGAGGCCGTCGATGTCGAACGAGAGGTACACGTCGCGCGGGAGCTCGCCCACGATAGCCTCGACGGTGCGGCCCCACGGCGTGCCCTCGAAGCGCCGCGCGTGGAGGTCCGCGTCGAAGAACGTCACCACGCGCCCCGCCGACCCCTCGATGCGCGCGTGCTCCTCGTTGGAGAGGTCGCGCACGCCCACCTGCACCAGCTTCGCCACGCCCGGCACGCGGTCGATCACGTTGGCCATGATCGACGCGTGCGACCACGTGAAGCCCTCGTAGGCCACCCGCAGGTCGGCGTGCGCGTCGAGGTGCAGCACGCCCATCCCGGGGTACCTCTCGGCGTGCGCGCGGATGCACCCGAAGGGCACCGCGTGGTCGCCGCCGACGAGCGCCACGAGCTTGCCCCGCGCGAGCAGCGCGCGCGTCGCCTCGTACACGTGCTCGTTGAGCAGGTCGCACAGCGCGTTCACCCGCGCGAGCGCGCTCAAGAGCTCCGGGTCGTCGCCCACGTCGCCGCCCACCGCGATCACCTTCTCGGCGAGCGCGCGCGCCTCACGGTCCCACGCGCGAACCTCGTCGGGCTCGGGCGCCATCGCGATGCCCTGCGCGTAGGCTCTGCCCGTCTCGACGTCGAAGAGGTCCACCTGGCGCGACGCCGAGAGCACCGCCGCGGGGCCCTCCTGCGCGCCGCCGCCGTACGAAGTCGTCGCCGCGAAGGGCACCGGGAGCACCACCACGCGCGACTCGTCAACGCCGTGGGGCAGACCGTAGATCCCAGAGCCGGCGCGCGCCGCCGCGTCGGGGTCGAAGCTTGTGTTCATGCCCTACGCCCTACCATCGCGCCGGGGGCCGCACGAGGGTGTTTACGCGCGCGGGTCGAGGCTGCTAGGGTGTGGCGGCCTGTGCTCGTTCACACGGAGTCGATGCATGCTCGGAGACCGTGAGTTCACCACCGAAGAGATTGCCCAGATCTGTGGGGTCTCGCGCCCCGCGGTGGTCGATTGGATCACGCGCGGCACCCTACGCGCCCGGCTCACCGACGGGGGGCACCGGCGCGTAGCGCGCGCGGCGCTGTCGGAGTTTCTCCGCGGTCAGGGCTACCGCGTGCCCCTCGAGGTGGGCCGCGAGCGCCCCCTGGTGTTCGTCATCGACGACGAGTCCATGTGGCGCTCGTGGATCGAAGAGGCCCTCCAGCGCGACGGCGATTTCGACATCGAGACCTTCGCGCCCGGCACCGAGGTGCTCCTCGCCACGGGCGAGTACAAGCCCGACGTCATCGTGTTCGACCTCCGCATGCCGGGCATCGACAGCCACCAGCTCCTCGAGGCCCTCCACGAGACGCGCGACGACCTCGGCGACGTGCTCCTCGTCGCGATGGGCGCCCACGACGACGAGCTCCCCCTCGCCCGTCGCAACGGCGCGCACCTCGCCCTCTCGAAAATGCGGGTCAAGACGGGCGAGCTGCACCCCATGCTCGTGAAGCTGGTGTCCGAGAAGCAGCGACGCCCCCTGCACGCCACGTAGGGCCGCGCGGTGGTACCCTCCGCCGCTACGATGCTCGTCGAACTCATCGCGACCGGTGCGGCGCTCGCCGTGGGAGGCGCCGTCGCCGCCTGGCAGTACGCCCTCGCGCGCCGCAAGACGTGCGACCTCTCGCCGCCCCTCTCGGCCCGCGGTCCATACCGCCACGGTGACACGCCGGGCTCCGTGGTCGATCCGCAGACGGGGGGCTACCCCATGCCCCCCGCCTTCGACGACGAGGGGTACACCCCCAAGGGCTGAGCGCTACGGCTTCTCGAGGCGCGACCACACGCCCGGCGCAACGCGCACGGTCTTACCCTCGCCCAGCAAGAGCTCCGACGCGAGCGAGAGCATGTCGCCGCGCGCGGCGTCCGCGAGCGTGGGCCCCACGGCCCGCTTGGCCTCGCGCGCCAGCTCCATGAGCCGCGTCGCAGCGACCTCGCCCGCGACGTCGCCGCACGCGATCGCCTCGACCTTGCCCTTCGTCACGATGGGCGGCGAAATGAGCCGCAGCACGCTGCGCTCGGGCCCGCCGCGCACCGCGTCGCGGAGCGTGCGCGCGTCGCGCCGCAGCGTGAGGTACGCGAACGTGAGCCCCTCCCACCGCAAGCCCGCCTCGCGCGCGACGGGCACCAGCCATTTCGGGAGCGACACGTCGGCCAGGTCCTCGTGGCACCAGTCGCGCTCGCTCGCGAGCATCGGGCACGCGCGCGCGTGAGGGCACGGCGCGAACAGCGTCACGCCGCGCGCGAGCAGCACCTCGCGAGCGCGCTGCAGGGCCCGCGCGTCGTCGCGGGTGGCGGGCTCGATCACCACGAGCGCCCCGTCGGGGGCCGCGTGCGCGAGCGCGGTCTCGAGGTGCGTCGCGATGGCCTCGCCGCGCGCCGTCTCGTCACCGAGCGCGCGCGTGAGCTCCACGAACGACAGCCCCGCGAGCACGAGGTCGTACTCGCCCAGACCGCGATCCCACCCGT
>CANMAT010000629.1 GCA_947494865.1 Deltaproteobacteria bacterium | reverse complement strand
TTTCGGGTGCCACGAGGCGCGCTCGCTCATCCCCCGCGTGCTCCGGTAGGCGGAGCCGCACCCCCGACGCGAGCGCCGTGCGTTCTCGTGGCGGTGTCGAGTGACATTCGTTCGCGGTTCTGGCACGCAATGCGGCCATGAGCGAAGGCGTAGAGGCGACGGGCGCAGACACTACCGAAGACCCCGAGCGGCGGTGGCTCCGCGAGGTGTACCAGGGCGACGACGCGCGCCAGCTCACCGTGCGAGCGGCCGTGCTGGGCATGATCCTCGGCGGCATCATGTCGTTCTCGAACCTGGTCATCGCGCTCAAAACCGGGTGGAGCTTCGGCGTCACCATCACCGCGGGCATCCTGGCCTTCGTGCTCTCCAAGGGCCTGCACCGCATCGGGGTGTTCAAAACCCCCTTCGGCATGCTCGAGAACAACGCGATGCAGTCGGTGGCCTCGGCCGCGGGCTACATGACGGGCGGCGGCACCGCGGCGGCCATCCCCGCGCTCATGATGGTGAATCACGCGTCGCTCCCGGGGCACGTGATGTTCCTGTGGATCACCACCATCGCCATGCTCGGCGTCTTCATGGCCATTCCCATGAAGCGGCAGATGATCAATCAAGAGGGGTTGAAGTTCCCTTCGGGCATCGCCGCGGCGGAGACGCTGCGCGGCCTCTACCCCGATGAAGCCGCCGCGCTCGACGCCCGCAAGGTCACCGAGGTGAAGGTCACCGAGGTGAAGGTCGGCGAAGGGGTGCACCGCGAGGCCAGCGTGCGGGTCGAGGCCGCAGGCGGCACCAACAACACCGCGGCCGCAGGGCGCTGGCTCCTCAACGCCATGGCCGTCGGCGCCCTCTGGACGTGGCTCCGCGAGGCGAAGGCCCGCTGGCAGGTGTGGTTCAACATCCCCGAGATGCTCGAGTTTCCGGGCCTCAAGATGCACGGGGTCGCCCTCAAGAAGTGGTCGATCTCGTTCGATACGAGCCTGCTGCTCATGGCCGCGGGGGCCATCATGGGGTGGCGCTCGGCGTGGACGATGATGATCGGCGCCACGGCCAACTACCTCGTGCTCGCGCCCTACGGTCACTCCATCGGGGCCTTCACCGAGATCAAGTACAAGAACATCGTCGGGTGGACGGTGTGGCTCGGCTCTCCGATGCTGCTCACCTCGGGGCTCCTCTCGTTCGCGTTCTCGTGGCGCCAGGTGGCGCGCGCCTTCGCCGACCTCGGGCGCCTCTTCGGCAAGAAGGCCGATTCGAACGACCCCATGACCCGCGTCGAGGTGCCCATGGCGTGGTTCCTCGGCGGCGTGGTGGCCCTCACGCCCTTCGTGGCGCTCTTCGGGTGGATGTTCTTCGGCATCGCCTGGTGGATGAGCCTCATCTGCGTGGCGCTTTCGTTCTTCATCGCCATCGTGGCGAGCCGCGCCACCGGTGAGACCGACATCACGCCCACCGGGGCCCTCGCGAAGATCACCCAGATCGTGTCGGGCGTGCTCGCCCCCGGGAGCGTCACCACCAACCTCATGACGGCCTCGATGGGCTCCGGCGTGGCCATCCACGCGGCCGATCTGCTCACCGACCTCAAGTCGGGATACCTCCTCGGGGCGAAGCCCCGGCAGCAGTTTCTGGCGCAGTTCTTCGGCGTCATGGCCGGCTCGGTGTGCGTCGTGTGGGCCTTTCAGCAGATGGTGCCCGACTGGACGGTGCTCGGCACCGACCGCATCCCCGCGCCCGGCGCCATCGGGTGGAAGGCCGTCTCCGAGGTGCTCGCCCAGGGGCTCAACCGCCTGCCCGAGAGCGCCCGCACCCTGGCGCTCATCGGGGCCATCGCGGGCATCGCGCTGGTGCTCGTCGAGCGCGCGCTCCCCGCGAAGGCCAAGAGGTTCATGCCCTCGGCCACGGGGCTCGGCCTCGCGTTTACGCTGCCCTTCTCCAACGCCCTGTCGATGTTCATCGGCGCCCTCGTGGCCCTCGGCGTAGAGAAGAAGTACTCGAAAGATCAGGCCGAGCGATGGCTCATCCCCATCAGCTCGGGAATCATCGCGGGTGAGAGCCTCATGGAGATCGTCGTGCGCGTGCTCGTGAACTTTCACGTGCTCACGGAGTGACCGTGCAACAACCCGCCATCCCCGGGGCGCCGGCGCTCCCGCTCATCGGCTCCGCCCTCCATTATGCGCGCGACCCGCTGCGCTTCCTCGAAGACACGGCGCGCCGCGGCGACCTCGTGGCGATGCGCTTCGTGCAGCACCGCGCGTGGCTCGTGAGCGACCCCGTCCACGTGGAGCAGGTGCTCGTGAAGAGCGCCGGGAGCTTCATGAAAGACGTCTTCCTGCGCGACCTCAAGCGCCTCCTCGGAGAAGGTCTTCTTACCTCCGAGGGGGCCTTCTGGAAGCGCCAGCGGCGGCTCATTCAGCCCGCGTTTCATCGCGACAAGATCGCGGGCTACGGCCGCACCATGGTCGATCACACGGTGCGCATGCTCGAGGGCTGGCGCGACGGCACCACCATCGACCTCCACAAGGCCATGATGTCGCTCACGGCCGACATCGTGACGCGCGCCCTCTTCGGCACCGACGTCGACGACATGCACGAGGTGGCCGACTGCCTCGACGTGCTCATGACACGGCTCGCCGACCCGCTGTTCAGCATCTTTCCTACGCTGGGCAGGCTGCCGCTCCCGAGCAACCGACGCTTCGAAGCCGTGGCGCAGCGGCTCGATGCGATCGTGCGCGGGTTCATCGCGAAGCGGCGCGCCATGGGGCAGCCCGCGCAGGGCGACGACCTCCTCGCGATGCTGCTCAACGCCCGCGACGAAGACGGCTCGCAGATGGACGACCAGACCGTGCGCGACGAGGTACTGGTGCTCTTCCTCGCGGGCCACGAGACCACGGCGCTCGCCCTCTCGTGGACGTTCTACCTCCTCTCGGAGAACCCCGACGCCGCGCGGCGGTTGCACGCGGAGCTCGACGCCGTGCTCGGCGGCCGCGCCCCCACCCTCGACGACATGCCGAAGCTCGAGTTCACCGCCCAGGTGGTGCGCGAGTCCATGCGCTTGTATCCGCCCGCGTGGGCCCTCGGCCGCGAGTCGACGGAGCCCTTCGAACTCGGCGGCCACCGCTTCGCGAAGGGATCGTGGATGTGGATGATCCCGTGGACCATGCACCGCGACCCGCGCTGGTACACCGACCCCTTGCGCTTCATGCCCGAGCGCTGGGAGGGCGACTTTCAAAAGCGCATCCCCAAGTTTGCGTACCTGCCCTTCGGCGGCGGCCCGCGCGTGTGCATCGGCAACCAGTTTGCGATGATGGAGTCGGTGCTGCTCCTCGCCACCATCGCGCAGCGCTTCGCGCTCACCACGGCGCCCGGTCAGCGCATCGTGCCCGAGCCCTCGGTGACGCTGCGCTTCAAGCACGGATTCCGTATGTCGCTCACGCAGCGCGTGGGAGCGGTCGCGTGAGCTCGCGGCTCGCACAGCTGCGCCGACGGGCGGGCTCGGCGCTCGCCGAGGGCTTCTTTCATGGCGTGTCGCGCGCTGCGAAGCTGCACCCGCTGTCGCGCCCGGAGGGCCACGGCGTCGCGGTGCTGCGCGACGTCTCGTATGATCCCGCGCACCCCACGCGACGGCTCGACGTGTGGCGCCCTGTCGACCACGCCGCGCGCGGTCCGTTGCCTGCGGTGCTCTACG
>CANMAT010000628.1 GCA_947494865.1 Deltaproteobacteria bacterium | reverse complement strand
TGGCGTACACGCCGAGCTCCGTCGCCTGTCGCACGATCGTGTCGAGCTTGTCACCCTTGGGGTATCCCTGGAGCCACGTGACCCGCGCCCCGTCAGCCCGCGCCCCCTCTCGCCGCGGCCCGCGGAGCGTGACCGCGACGCCGTTGCGGGCGACGGCGTGCACGGTCGCGTCGCGCTCGTAGCCCAGCCCGTCGAAGAGCACCAGCGCATCACCGACACCGACCCGCAGCACGCGGAGGTGATGCGCGGCCTCGTCGGAGAGCGCGGTAGGCGTGTCGTCGTCGAGGTAGAGCAGGGCGGGCGACGCGAGCACGCGCTCGGTCACGGCCGACGAAACTCCGGGGCGATCCACGCGCCCTCGATGTCGGCGCGCGTGGGTTCGAACCCGAGGGCTTTGTAGGCCTTCTCGACGTCGCCCTGCTGCTCGACGAGGATGCCCGACAAGATGAGCGAGCCGCCCGGCGCCACGTGCGCGGCCACCTCGCGCGCGAAGGGCACGAGCACCGAGGCCTCGATGTTGGCCACCACGAGCGACGACGTCTCGGGCACGGCGTCGAAGCCGCCGACGCGCAGGTCGATGCGGTCGGCCACGCCGAGGTGCGCGGCGTTCTCGAGGGCGCACTCGATCGACTCGGCGTCGATGTCGCAAGCGATGGCGCGCGGGAGGCCCTCCATGGTGGCGACGAACGACAGGATGCCCGAGCCGCAGCCGAGGTCGACGAGGAGCGAGTGCGTGCCCTTCGCGAGCTCGCGCTCGATGGCGCGCGCGGCGAGCACCGTCGAGGCGTGCTGGCCCGTGCCGAAGGCTCGGCCCGGGTCGAGCTGCATCACGAGGTCGCCGGGCTCGGGCGCGTAGGTGAGCCAGCTCGGCACCACGACCACCTTCGGGGTGATGCGCGTGGGGCGCCAGTGCTCCTTCCACGCGTCGCGCCAGGCGTCGCCCACGAGCTCGTCGCGGCGCACGCGGTAGGTGTCTTTGAGGGCCTCGTAGGCGCCCGCCGCCGAGGCGTCGTCGGGGAAGCTCGCGATGAGCGTGGCGCCGAGCTCGCCGCCGCGCGCGAGGGTGGTGGCGTCGCGCTCCTCGATGCCTTCGGCGCCGAGGAGGGTGAGTCGCCCGATGAGCAGGTCGACGTCGTCGGTCGAGGCCTCGACGACGAGCATGGGGTATCTCGGTTCGGTCATGAGCGTGTGCGCTGTCTTCGGAGGGCGCGCGCTCAGCGCGAGCCGCTCTCGCCGAGGGTGAGGGTGAGGGTGGCGTTGGGGGGCGCCGCGTCGCTGCCGCGCACGACGAAGTAGGTGCCGACGGCGACGCCCGCGACCACGACGCCGGCGGCCGTCCAGAACCACCACTGCGAGAAGATCGACGGGCGCTCGGCCTCGGGCACCACCACGCGCAGCGGGGCGAACGCGTCGCCGCGGGCCGCGACGGCGATGTGGTTCTCGTCGACGGCCTCGAGGTAGTACTCGACCGCGGGCGAGCGCACGTCGGCGGCGGGCACCGTGGCCGTGAAGGTGCCGTTGCGGTTCTGCGCGTCGGCGCGGTGGAAGAGCCCGCGGTTGCCCGGGCGCCACGCGAGCACGAGGCCCGCGCTGCGGCGGTCGGGGTCGGTGAGCGAGGCGCTCAGCTCGAGGGCGGTGCCGCGCGTCTGCTGCGCGGGCGAGCGGTGCTCGATGGTGACGGCGCGCTCGGCGCGCGCGGGGGTGTTCGTCTGCGGCGCGCCGGGGCGGCCGTCGGCGATCCACCGGGTGCGGGCGCGGTTGTAGAACTCGACGATGCGCGGCGCGGTGCCCGCCCTGAGCGCGTGCTCGGGCTCGCGCGCGAGGAGCAGCCGGAACGCCCCTTCGGCCTCTTCGTCGCGCGAGAGGGCCAGGTACGACAGCCCCAGCACCTCGTAGATGGCCACCTCCTGCGCGGGGGTGTTACCCCGACGAATGATGGCCGCCGAGAGCGTCTGGATCGACTCTTCGAACTGCAGGTTCTCGTACTGCGTGCGGCCCGTCTGGAGCAGCGGCGCGTTGTCTTGCGCGGCCGCCGTGGCGGGGAGCGCGAGGCCCAGCGACAGCGCGAGGCCCACCGCCACAGAACGTCGGAGCGTGCTCATCGCGCGGATGCTACGTGCGCGCTGCAAACGCCGTCAACGACGCAGCATCTACGCCGTCGCGCCGCCGCAGCTCGAGCCCTCGCCCGCGGTGCACCCGAAGCAGTGGCGGTCGGTCTCGATGGCCCGCGCGGTGAGGGCCGCGAGGTCGAAATCGCGCACGTGCCGCGGGGCGCCCTGCGCGACGGGCATGTCGAGCATCTGGTTGAAGTCGCAGTCGTAGAGGGCGCCGTCCCACCCGACGGAGAGGGTGTTGCGGCACATGGCGCCCGCGGCCGCGGCGGGGTTGAACGCGTTGGCGAGCGACTCCATGTAGCGCGCGAGGTTGTTCGACTCGACGAGCCACTCGAGGTACCGCGAGATGGGCATGTTGGTGAGGCAGAAGAGCTGGTCGAAGACCACGCCGTGGCGCTCGCCGAGGGCCTTGCGAAACTCGGCCTCCATGACCCCCTGATCGGAGATGGTGAACGCACCCACGGGGTTGGCCACGAGCACCAGGCGCCGCCCCGCAACACCGCTCCCGTAACCCAGCGCGTTGAGCCGCTTGAGGGCGCGAATGGAGGTCTCGTACACGCCGTCGCCGCGCTGGCGGTCGGTGCGCGCGCCGAGGTAGTGGGGCAGCGAGCACACCACCTCGACGCCGTGCTCGGCGAAGAACGCGGGCAGATCGCGGTGCGACGGGGTTTCGAGGATCGTGAGGTTGCAGCGGTTCATCACGTGGCGCCCGAGGGCCCGCACCTCGCGCACGAACCATCGGAAGTGCGGGTTCATCTCGGGGGCCCCGCCCGTCACGTCGACGGTGCCGATGTCGCTCTTCGCGAGCGCGTCGAGGCACTGCTGCATCGTGTCGCGCGACATGACCTCGCGGCGGTCGGGGCCCGCGTCGACGTGGCAGTGGCGGCACGTCTGGTTGCACACCTTGCCGACGTTGACCTGCATCACGTCGATGCGCGTGGGGCGCATGGGCGCGAGGCCCGCGTCGGCGAGGCGCTGGTCGAACTCGCGCGCGAGCGGGAGCCGCCGCAGGGTGGCGCGCTGCTCGCTCGCCATCGCCAGCGGCAGGCGACGCGACGCGAGGGTCGGGAGCGTCATGGTCATCGGGTGTGTGCTCGGGCTCTTCGGTGTTGAGGGTGACGGGGGGGTTACATCCCCGTCTTCTTGTCGATGTTGTGGGCCACGAGGGCGTGCGCCATGGTGATGCCCGCGCGCAGCGAGGCGGTGGCGTGCCCGGCCTCGGCGAGGTGCTCCATCGTGAGCCCGATCGACTGCGCCTGCGTCGTGTACGAGTGGATGCAGTATGGGCACTTCTCGCACAGCGCCACCGCGAAGCCGATGAGGATCTTCTCGCGCTTGGTGAGCAGCCCCTCTTCGAAGGCCTTGCCGTAGTACTTGATCCAGAGGCTCCACAGCTCGGGGTGGTGCTTCTCGAGCTCGCCGAAGTGCGCGAGGTCTTCGTCGTCGAAGTACGCTGCCATGCGCGCACGCTACGCCATACTCCGCGCGTCGGTAACCCGCAGAAGCGACTTCCCTCGCGGTGGCCGCGCGCGTGACACTCCGCACCCTATGCAGAGCTACCTC
>CANMAT010000627.1 GCA_947494865.1 Deltaproteobacteria bacterium | reverse complement strand
CGCCCGCGACGGTGTTCACCCGGTCGACGAACACGAGGTGCTCGCCCTCGGAGAGCGCGAGGTACGAGTCGCTCCCATCGAGCACCACGGCGCGCGTGGTGGCGTCCATGCCCGTGATGGCGAACCAGCCTACGTCGCCCGCGGGGGCGCGCGACAGCATGAGGGTGGGCTCGACCGCGCCGCTGCGATGGCTCACAAACGACCACCCGCCCGCCGCGCGGCGCGACCACGGGGCGCCTCCCACGTCGGAACACAACGGCGTGACCGAGAAGCCCACGGCCTCGCCGCCGCGCACGTAGAACCGACCGTCGGCGACGAGAAAGGCCGCGCCGTCGCGCGCGAACTCGAGCGCCCACACGCCGCCCATCTGACACGGTATCTCGTCGGGGAGCGGCGCCGTGAGCGCGTGCGTCTCGTCGGTGACGTGGTCGTCGCGCACCGACCACACGGCGCCGTGCGCGTCGATGGCGCGCACATCGACGCGGGGCCTCGCGCGCCAGCACCACGCGGGCGCAGGCGCAGCGGGGGCCGCGCGCGCGGCGGCATCAACGACAGCGGTCTCGTGGAGGGGAACGGGGCCGTCGTCGAGGGCGACGACGTGGCGCGTGCGACACGCCAGGGCGAGCGGCGCGAGCGCGAGGGCTCTCACGATCGCGCGTCGCACGAACAGATCAGCCGCGGGAGGGGAGGTTCAGCTTGCGGAGCTTGTCGGCCAGGCTCACGCCCACGCTCGTGGCGTTGGCCTGCTGCTGGTAGGCCCGATAGGCCTGACGCTCTTCGTCTTGAAGGGCCGCCCGCACCGAGAGCTTGATGCGCCCGCGGTCGATCTCGACGACCTTCACCTTCACGTCGGCGCCCACGGGCATCGACTTCTTGAGGTCGGCCCCGCGCGGCTGCCCGCTGTCGGGGGGCGCGATGTACCCGCGGCCCACCTTGCCGAAGGTGCCCTCGATCTGCGCCCACACACCGAAGTTGTCGTGCTCGGAGATCTTCGCCATCACGATCATGCCCTGGCGGGGGTTGATCGACTTCTTGAGCTGCTCCTCCGTGACGCCTTCGGGCACGAGCGCGAGCGCGATGCGGCGCTGGCCGCGGTCGACGCGCGCGACGCGCACGGTGACCTCTTGCGCCTCCTTGAGCACCTCGTTGGGGTGCTGCACGCGCTTGCCGCCGCCGTCGATCTCGCTCACGTGCAAGAGGCCGTCGACGCCCTTCTCGAGCTCGACGAAGGCCCCGAAGGGCTGCATGCGCGCGACCTTGCCCTTGTGAATGCTACCCGGGGGGTAGCGCTTGTTCACGTCGGACCAGGGGTCGACCTCGATGGCCCGGCGCGACAGCTCGACGCGCGGCGTGCCCTCGGGCAGGCGCGAGAAGCGCTGCTGGGGCTTCTTCTTGTCGCGGGCGTGCTTGTCGCCCTTGTCGCCCTCGACAGCCGCGGCGCCCTCGGCCGCGGGGGCCTCGGCGGCCTCTGCGCCCTCCGCGGAGACGGTCTCCGCCGCGGGCGCCTCGTGGGACTCGGCCTCGGCCGCCGGCGCGTCGGGGCTCTGCGCGGGGGCGTGCGCCTGGGGCACGTCGATACGCAGCACGAGCGCCTCGATCTCGTCGCCTACGCGGGCCACGTCTTGCGGGCGCGTGCCGCGGTCGTGCGAAATCTCGGTGAGCTGGATGCGCCCCTCGACGCCGCCGAGGTCGACGAAGATGCCGTGATCGCGCACGGCCACCACGCGGCCCTTCACGCGCTCGCCGACCTTGATGCTCGCGACGGCCTGCTCGGCGCGCTCGCGGATCTCGCCCTCGCGCAGGGCGCGGCGCGACACGACGGCCTCGCGGTCGCTGAGCGAGGTGATCTTGAAGATCTCGCGGCGCAGCACCATGGCCTGCAGCTCGGGCTGCGAGGGCACGCGCACGTCGATGTGCGAGCTCGGGCAGAAGCCGCGCACGCCGCCGAGGTCGACCTCGAGGCCGCCGCGGTTGATGCCCGTGATGAGGCCCTCGATCGCGTCGCCGGCGTTGAAGGCCTGCGCCACCATCTCGCGGTTGCGCTCGGCGCGGTTGGGGTCGCGCGTCACCACGAGGTTGCCGCCGCCGCGCGTGCCGTCTTGGAGCACGATCACGTCGACGGAGTCGCCCACCGCGGGCGGCGCCTCGGCCTCGGGCGTGGCGAGTTCGCGCAGGTCGAGCACGCCCTTCTCCTTGCCCCAGAGGTCGCACAGCGCGCCGCCGGGGCCGAGCGCGAGGATCTTCGCGCGCACCTTGTCGCCGACCTTGAAGGCGCGATGCTGCAGGTCTGCGCCGCCCTTGTTGCCACCGCCGCCGCCCTTGCGCTCGCCCCCCGCCGCCTGCGCACCTTCGGGCCGCGGGCCATCGGCGCGCGGCTTCTTGCGGTCGCGGTCGCGGCGCGGACGGTCTGCGCGCACCTCGCCCACGACAGGCGCCGCGGCTTGCGCCGCGAGGGTGTTGCCGATGTCGTCCCCAGGCTCCTCGACCGGCCCCTCGTCGTCGCGCGCGGCCGAAGCAGCCGCCGCGGGCGCGATGAGGTTGCCGATGTTGTCCTCAGGGTCTTCAACGGGATGCTGGGCGGCCGGCTCCGCAACAACAGGCGGCGGGGCTCCGTTGTTCGGGGCGGCCGTTTCCTGCGTGGGAGTCGTGCTCTCGCCGTTGCTCTCGCCGTTGCTCATTGCGTGGTCTCCGTACATGTCTCGCGAAGGGGGTCGTCCGAAAGGGAGGCGTCTTATGCCACAGGTCAATTTGAAATGCGACGGTGCGGGTTGCGCCCTCGCGCGTCGCGTGCTGACACCACGCCGGAGCGCGCCGAACCCCTTGATCGCAAGGCCCTTTGCGCTGCCGCACACCCCCGCCGCGAGCGAAAATGAACGCACCGAACGAAAGTGTTGACATGCGGCGCGCCGTGAGTAAAGTCCGCCTCCCATTCCGACTTAGCTCAGTTGGTAGAGCAGGCGGCTGTTAACCGCCGGGTCGCTGGTTCGAGTCCAGCAGTCGGAGCCATCGAGAGGCCCTCCCCCAAAGGAGGGCCTTTCGTCATTTCGGGCTTCCAACAAGCCCTTCAGCGGCTTCGCGAGGAGTGCCCCGGCGGGCGCATGTCGTTACCGCGAAGGCTCGCGACGCGCGACGAGCCGCGCTCGCCGATGACGCCGGTGCTCACCGACGGGCGCGCGAGACCGTCGGCGTCCCCTGTCGGGTGCGCGGACTCGCTGCGCCTCCGTCGCGGTGCAGCGCGGCCTCAGCCGCGAAGGCCTGCGACGACGAACCGGAGGAGCGCCTCCAGCGCTTCGGCGCGCGCCTTGGGGCTGCGCTGAGCGAGCGGTCCGCTGTGCGCGAGCGAGGCGAAGCCGTGCACCGCGGACCACACGTGAATCTCCGCTCCCTCGCGATGCTTCATCGACATCGCCCTCTCTTCGACGAGCTCGTCGAGCGCACGCCCGAGCAGCGCCCCCGGCGTCGGGCCGACCAGCGCGCCTTCCGCTGCGAGGCAGGCGCGACCCGCCGCGCCGAACATCAATCCGTAGAGCTGCGGATGCTCCCGGGCGAGGCTCACGTAGGCGCGCGCCGCGGCGTTGAATCGGGCGACCGCGCGCGACTTCACGGCGCCTCTCGGTCGAGCTGCGAGCATGGCCTCTTGCATCTTCGCGGAGAGCCGCTCGAACCCGCGCACCGCGATCG
>CANMAT010000626.1 GCA_947494865.1 Deltaproteobacteria bacterium | reverse complement strand
CCCGACACCACCCTCGGCTTCGGCGCCACCTTCGGCCTCGGGCTCCGCATGGACCGCGCTGCGCCCGGCCTCGGCGTGCGCGCCACCGCCGAGTTTCTGCGCTACGCCACCGACTTCGCCGGCGCCGCGCGCATCGGCACGCCGGGCGAGTCGGTCGACGACTACACCCGCTTTCTGTTCACCGTGGTGTACGCCTTCGGCACCGGGCGCGTCGCCCCGCGCAGCGCCGCGCCCGATACGTCGGCAGACCCGTCGGGGCCGCCGCCGAGCGAAGAGCCTGGCGGCGGGTCGAGCGCGGCGCCGCCGCCGTCGGGCGACCCCTTCGGCGGGCGGTGAGGGTGATGGTCCGTCTAGCCAGCGTGGCGCGGCGCGGGTATAGCTTTCGCCCGCCATGAAACCGCAGACATCGGACGAGATTCGGGCCACGTTTCTGAACTTCTTTCGCGAGCGCGACCATGAGGTTGTGGCGAGCGCCGGCGTGGCTCCGCGCAACGACCCGACGCTGCTCTTCACCAACGCCGGCATGGTGCAGTTCAAAGACGTATTTCTGGGCGACGACAAGCGCGCGTACCGCCGCGCCACGTCGAGCCAGAAGTGCATTCGCATGTCGGGCAAGCACAACGACCTCGAGAACGTGGGCCGCACGCGGCGGCACCACACCTTCTTCGAGATGCTCGGCAACTTCTCGTTCGGCGACTACTTCAAGCGCGAGGCCATCACCTTCGCGTGGGATCTGCTCACGAAGGTCTATGGCATCCCCGCGGAGCGCCTGGTGATCACCGTGTTCGGCGGCGAGAAGGGCCTCGCGGCCGATGATGAAGCGCGCGCCCTGTGGCGCGAGGTGACGGGCTTCGGCGACGAGCGCATCATCGGCATGGGCGCCAAAGACAACTTCTGGTCCATGGGCGACACGGGGCCCTGCGGGCCGTGCACCGAGATCCATTACTTCATGGGCGACGCGGCGCCCGACCTCGCCCGCTTCGATCAAGAGCCCGACGCCAACGGCACGGGCTGGGTCGAAATCTGGAACCTGGTCTTCATGCAGTTCAACCGCGCCGAGAAGAACGGAGCGCTCGCTCCGCTCCCGGCTCCCTGCGTCGACACGGGCATGGGCCTCGAGCGCATCACCGCCGTGCTCCAGGGCAAGACCACCAACTACGACACCGACCTTCTGCGCCCCTACGTCGAGCGCGCGGCGGAGCTCGCGGGCGGCGAGTACAAGGGCACCGAAGGCGAGTTCGACGTGGCGTGTCGGGTCATCGCCGACCACGCGCGCATGGCGGCCTTCGCGCTCGCCGAGGGCATCACGCCGTCGAACAAAGACCGCGGCGCGGCCCTGCGCTCGGTGATGCGCCGGGCCATTCGCCACGCGTACATGCAGGGCGTGAAGGAGCCGTCGTTTCACCGCGTGGTCGAGCGCGTGATCGAGCGCATGGGCGTCGCCTACCCCGAGCTCGTGCAGCACCGCGAGTTCATCGTGGAGCAGGCGCGTATGGAAGATGCGCGCTTCCGCGAGACCATTCCCACGGGGCTCAAGCTCCTCGAAGAGTTTACGGGCTGGAGCACCGACGCGGGCGGCCAGCGCACGCTGCCCGGCGACGTGGCGTGGGACCTCAATGCTACGTACGGCTTCCCCCACGACCTCACCGAGGTGATCGGGCAGGAGCGCGGCTTCGCCCTCGACGCGCGGGGTTACGAGCTCGCCAAGGTGTGTCACTCGGCCGTGTCGGGCAGCGAAGAGGCCGTGCACGAGCTCCGCGAGATGATCGCGAAGGGCGAGTACGCCGTGGACGAGCTCCCCGAGCGCGCGCAGGCGCTGGTGAAGCACGGCGCCAAAGGCGGCGACGTGGGCGGCGACGAGCGCGTGCGCCGCGAGCACCGCGAGGCCCTCACGCGCCTGGGGGGCCCCGTGACCTTCACGGGCTACGACCACGAGGCGGGCGAGAGCGAGCTCGTCGCGATGTTGAAGGGCTCGCCCGACGACAAGAGCCCGTGGCAGTTCGTCGATGCGCTGGGCGAGGGTGATGAAGCGCAGCTCGTGGTGCGCGCGACGCCCTTCTACGGCGAGTCGGGCGGCCAGGTGGGCGACGTGGGCACCATCACCACGGCGCAGGGCACCTTCACGGTGACCGACACGCAGCGCCCGGTGACGGGCCTCGTGGTGCATCTGGGTAAGCTCACCCACGGCGCGCTGCGCACGGGCGAGGCGGTGACGCTCACCGTCGATCACGGCGCGCGGAGCGCGACGCGGCGCAACCACAGCGCCACGCACCTGCTCCACTGGGCGCTGCGCAAGGTGCTCGGGCCCCACGCGCAGCAGAAGGGTTCGAAGGTAGGCCCCGACGCGCTGCGCTTCGACTACGTGGCGAGCCGCGCGCTCACCGACGACGAGATCACGCGCATCGAAGACCTCGTGAACCGCGAGGTGCTCGACAACGGCGCCGTGCGCACCGACATCACCTCGCAGGCCGAGGCGCGCCGCAAGGGCGCCATGATGATCTTCGAAGAGAAGTACGGCGACAGCGTGCGCATGCTCCACATCGGGAGCGAGAGCGTGGAGCTGTGCGGCGGCACCCACGTGGCGCGCGCGGGCGACATCGGGCTCTTCAAGGTGGTGTCTGACGCCAACGTGGGCGCCGGGGTGCGCAGGGTCGAGGCCGTCACGGGGCTCGGCGCGCTGTCGCTCGTGCGCGCGACGGGCGCCACGCTGCGCAAGGTGGCCGACGCGCTGGGCTCGCCGGTGGCCGAGGTGTCGACGCGCGTCGAGAAGGCCGTCGAGCAGCAGCGCGCGCTCCAGAAAGAGATCGACGACCTGAAGCGCAAGCTGCTCACGGGCGGCGGCGGCCCTGCTGTGGAGGCGCACGACCTCGCCGACGGGGCGAAGCTCGTGGTGGCGCGCTCTCCCGTGAACGAAGAGAAGGCGATGCGCGAGTACGCCGACCACCTGCGCGACAAGCACGGGCGCGCGGTGGTGGTGATCGGCGCCGTGTCGGCCGAGGGAAAGGCGCTGCTCGTGTGCGCGGTGTCGAAAGACCTCGCGGCGAAGTACCACGCGGGCAAGATCGTGGGCGCGCTGGCTCCGCTCGTGGGCGGGCGCGGCGGCGGCAGGCCCGACATGGCCGGCGCGGGCGGCCCCGACGCGGCGAAGCTCGACGAGGCGCTCGCGCAGGCGCGCACGATCGTCGGGTAATCACTGCCCCCTTCTCGCGTGACGCAGCGCGCGGGCCGTTGATACGATGCGCCCGACTGCGGCGTGTCTCCGATGGGGCGCGGCGGTCGGTGTGCATCTCACAAAGGGCCGCGCGTGGCAGACAGATCTCCCCTCTCCGAGCACCAGTCGACCGTTGCCGCGATGCGCATCAAGGCCCTCGGGCGCACGCTCACCGAGCTCGACGCCGAGCTCGCGCAGCTCGCGTCGGGTGTCGCGTGGGAGGGGCGCGCCGTCGAGCGGGTCACGCTCGCGATGGCCGACGCGGCGCTCGCCAGCCTCGCCCACAACGTCACGCTCCCGAGCGTTCCGGTGGCGGTCGTCGAGGCGCCGGTCGAGGCGCCGGTCGAAGCAATCGCGGCGGATGTTGCAGCCTCCGTGGCTCCCGTCGAAGCGGTTGCACCGGATGTTGCAGCCTCCGTGGCTCCCGTCGAAGCGGTTACACCGGATGTTGCAGCCTCCGTGGCTCCCGT
>CANMAT010000625.1 GCA_947494865.1 Deltaproteobacteria bacterium | reverse complement strand
GCGCTTAGGGCGACGTCGCGCACGCGCTCGAGGGGCACCACCGCCCACGCTGACGCGCTCGACCAGAAGCTCACCGGGCGCAGGTACATGAAGCTCCGGTCGGTGACCACGACGCCGAAGGACACCCCATGGCGCACCTCGACGTCGCAGCGAAGGAGCGTCACCTCGGGGTCCGCGTGCGCCTCGGGCGCGGCCTCGCGGTACGTCGCGATGGTCGTCTCGTCTCTCGCGTCGGTCATGGTCTCGTTTCCCCTTCCGCGGCGCGGTGACGCTAACACACGCGACGCACCCGCCACGCCTGCGAGCGCGGTACCCTCCGCGCCGCGATGGACGTCTCCACGATCTCGAACCGGCGACGGTGGGCGCTGGCGCTCGCCGCCACGTTCACCATGACCATCAGCTACGTCGACCGGCAGACGCTGGCGGTGCTGGCCCCGCGCGTCACCGCCGACCTCGGCATCGGCGAGCGCGGCTTCGGGCTGCTGCTCTCGGCCTTCTCCGTCGCGTACCTCGTGGGCGCGCCGCTCTCGGGCGCGTGGATCGACCGCGTGGGGCCGCGCAAGGGGCTCCTCGTCGCCGTGCTCGCGTGGACGGCCGTCGCGGGCCTGCACTGCCTCGCCCCGGGCTTCGGCGCGCTCCTCGCGATGCGCGTGGCCCTCGGCCTCGCCGAGTCGCCGTCGTTCCCCGGCGCCGCACGCACGGTGCAGCGCGCGCTCGTGCCATCGCAGCGGGCGCGGGGCCTCGGCGTGCTCTTCACCGGGAGCTCCATCGGCGCCATGATCGCCCCGCCCCTCGCCACGGCGCTCATGGCCGCGTACTCGTGGCGCGCCGCCTTCGTGGGCGTGGCGCTCGCGGGCCTCGTGTGGGTGCCCGTGTGGCTCGCCGTCGCGTGGTCGCCGAGCGGGCGCGCGCTCCTCGACGCCGACCCCGACGCCGTCGCGAGCCCCACGGAGCCACCCGAGGGGCCGGTCTACAAGCACCCCGCGATGCTGCGCGCCGTGGTGCTCATCCTGGCGTCGGCGCCGGCGCTCTCGTTCGTGCTCCTGTGGTCCTCGAAGTTCCTGGTACGAACGTACCATGTCGAGCCCGCCGCCGTAGGGCGCTACCTCGTGATCCCGCCGCTCGTGTACGACCTCGGCTCCGTGGCCTTCGGCGACCTCTCGAGCCGTCGCGCGCTGCGGCGCAACTTCGACGGCTCGCCCGACCGCGCGCTCGTGGCCGTGGCCGCGGTGATGTGCGCGTGCGTGGGGCTCTTGCAGCTCGCCCCCTCGCCCGCGGCCGCCATGGCCGTCGCCTCGGTCGCGATGGCGGGCGGCGCGGGCCTCTACGCGCTGCTCACCACCGACCTCTTCTCGCGCGTGCCCGAGGGGAGCATCTCGGCCGCGGGCGGGCTCTGCGCCACCGCGCAGTCGATCGCCTACGTGATCGCCAACCCCCTCGTGGGCGCCTCCGCGGCCGCGACGGGAAGCTACGCGCGCGCCACCCTCACCCTGGGCCTCTGGGTGCTCCCCGGCGCGGCGGTGTTGCTCTTGTGGAAGCCGCCGCCCGCCCGCCGCGCGGCATCGCACCGCGCGTGAGGGGCGCGCATCGGCGATTGTGGGGGGAGGCGAAATACCCGATCATCCCGCGCCGAATGAGCCTCCCGAAGCGCATCCTCGGCCTCGCGATGGCGGCCGCGTCCCTGGCGGGCGCGCCGGCCGCGCTCGCGCAGACCACGCCGACGGAGATCGCGCGCCGCGAGCTGCTCGACCAGGCCGAGGCCGCGCGCCTCGCGGGCGACCACGCGCGCGCCCTCGAGCTCGCGTCGCGCGCCGCGCAACTCCGCGTCACGCCCTCGCTGCGGCTCCTCATCGCGCAGGAGCACACCGCGGTGGGCCACGTGCTCGAGGCCCTCGACCAGTCGAGCGTGTGCGCCCGCGAGGCCGCCGCCGACGCGGCCATGAACAACCGCGAGCGCATCCTCGAGGCGTGCCGCGCCCTCGCCGCCTCGCTCGCGCAGCAGGTGGGCCGCGTCGTGGTGCGCGTGCCCGCGGCCCCCGAGGGCACCGTGGTGCGCGTGGCGGGCACCGAGGTGAGCGCGGCCCTGTGGGGCGTCGCGTTCCCCGTGGTGCCGGGGGAGGTCACCGTCACCGCCGAGGCGCCGGGCGCGACCGCGTTTCAGCGCGTGGTCACCGTCGCCGCGGGCGCGAGCGAAGACGTCGAGGTCGCGCTCGTCGTCACCGCGCGCCGCCCGCCTGTGGTGATCGCGCCGCCGCCCGTCGTCGCGCCCGTGCAGCCCGCGCGCGGCCCCGGCGCGGGCCCGTGGATCGTGCTGGGCGTCGGCGCCGCGAGCCTCGGCGCCTCGCTCGCCTTCGCGCTCCTGCGCAACGACGCGCTCTCTACGCGCGACGCCGAGTGCGACATCGCCGGGCGCGGCCCCTGCCGCGACCGCCCGCTCGCCGAGGCCGCCAACAGCGACTACCGGACCTTCACGGCCGTCACCGACGCCACCCTCGCCGTGGGCGCCGCGGGCGTTGTCGCGGGCGGCCTGTGGCTGCTCCTCGGGCGCTCCGCGGCGCCGGCGCGCGCCACCGCGCTGCACGTCGTACCGCGCGGCGACGGCGCGCTCATCGGCCTCTCGGGGGCGCTGTGAGCGCGCTCGTGCGGGCGGCGCTCGTGGTCGCGCTCGCGGCGGCGTCGGCGTGCAGCACCGACGACTGGGCCTTCTGCCCCAACAACGTGTGCCCTGGCGCCGCCGACGCGGCCACGGTGGGGTGCCCGCAGGGGCTCACCCTCTGCGGCGCCTTCTGCCGCGACACGCGCACCGACGAGTCGCACTGCGGCGGCTGCGGCGAGCGCTGCACCTCGACGCAGGTGTGCATGGCGAGCCGCTGCACCGACGTCACGGGCTGCGCGGCGCCGCGTTCGATGTGCAGCGAGGGCTGCACCGACACCGCGTCCGACAACGGCAACTGCGGCGGCTGCGGCGTGGCGTGCCCCGTGGGCACGGCGTGCTCGGGGGGGCGCTGCGTGTGCCCCGTGGGGCAGACGCTCTGCGAGGGCGCGTGCGTCGACACGGCCTCCAACGGCGCCCACTGCGGCGGCTGCAACAACCGCTGCGCCGACGCCCAGGTGTGCAGCACCGGCGCGTGCGTGAGCACCTGCCCCGCGCCCCGCGTGCTCTGCGGCTCGAGCTGCACGGCCCTCGCGACGGACATCGCCCACTGCGGCCGCTGCAACAACGGCTGCGCGTCGGGGCAGTTCTGCACCGGCGGCCAGTGCGTGACGCCGTGCCCGCCGCCCAACCTGGTGTGCGCGGGCGCGTGCACCAACGTGAGCGCCGACATCGCCCACTGCGGCCGCTGCGGCAACCGCTGCCCGACGGGCCAGGTGTGCACCGGGGGCGCGTGCGTCGAGCCCACGGCGGCGGGCACCGCGGGGGCGCCGTGCACGCGCGACAGCGACTGCGGCGCCGGCGGCGCGTGCCTCGCCTCGGGGAGCGGCTTCCCCGGCGGGTACTGCATCTACGCGTGCCCCGCGGGGGCGCTCAACGGCGACCGCTGCGCGCAGGGCACGGGCACCTGCGTCACGGCGGGCCGGGCGTCGCTGCTGTGCTTTCGCACGTGCTCTCCGGGCGTGGCGGGCATGTGCCGCGCGGGATACCTCTGCGCCGGCGTGTCGATCGACGGCCGCGTGGGCGTCT
>CANMAT010000624.1 GCA_947494865.1 Deltaproteobacteria bacterium | reverse complement strand
GATTTCGCCTACGGCTTCTGCGACCGCGAAGAGACCTTCTCGGTGGCGGCGAACAACGCCGCGGTGCCCATCACCTGGCGCTACCGGGCGTAGCGCGCTCACTCCGCGAGGAGGCGCTTGAGGTGCCGCGCGAGGGCCGCGTGCAACACCTTGAGCGCCGGCGCCGCGTCGAGCCGCCGCGCGCGCGCCACGAGGGCCAGTTGCAGGTCGAGCGCCCCGATGCCCGAGACCGCCACCGGCGCCGCCACGCGCGCGGGGATGTCCCTCGCGGCCAGCGCGGGGAGCACCGCCGCGTAGCGCCCCGACGCGACGGCGAGGGCGGCCTGTGGAAAGGTCTCGCAGCGCAGCGCGACGCGCGGCGCGTGGCGCAGCGTCTCGGTAAACTTTCGCATCGCGTCGGGGGCGCCGGTCACGTGCACGAAGGGCAGCGCCGCGATGGCCCGCGCGTCGGCGGTCGGCGCCCCCGTCGGCGCGAAGAGGGCGTAGCGCAGCGCGCCGATGCGGCTCGAGGCGATGCCGTCGGGCTTCGGGCGGCTGCGCGCCACGGCGAGGTCGACGTCGCCGTCGCGCACCGCGGTGAAGCCTCGCGTCACGGCGCGCACCGCGAGGTCGACGCCCGGCGCCCGCGCGAGCGCCTCGTGCAGGCGCGGGAGCACCAGCCAGCGCAGCACGCTGTCGCCCGCCACGAGGGTCGCGTCCACCGGCGCGTCGGCCCGCTCGGCGCGCACGGCGTCGAGGCCCGCGACGAGCTCGCGCAGCACGGCGCGCACGCGCACGCCCGCCTCGGTGAGCACCATGCCGTGGCCCCGCCGCGCCATCACCTCGAAGCCGAGCGCCTCGCTCACCTCGCGGAGCTGGCGGCTCAGCTGGCTCTGCCGCGAGGGGTTGCCCGGCGCAGCGCGCGCGATGCCGCCCGCGTCGGCCACCGCGAGAAAGCTCTCGATGCGCTCGACCGTGAGGCCCCGGAGGGCGCCCGCCACACCTGATCCGTCAGTCATGTTCATGACGCTACCATGTCTCGCGGAACATCTTCGCGCGGTGCACATTCTCGTTCGAAGGAGCCTCGCGATGACCTCCCCCCGCCCCATGACCGTGATGTTCTCGGACCGCATGCAGGCCACCGCGCAGGGCATGTCGCCCAGCGCCGCCAAGCCCTCCAAGGTGATGGCCGCGTGGCGCGCCGAGGGGCTGCCGCTGCGCGTGATCGCCCCCGCGCCTGCGACCGCGGCGGACCTCTACCGCGCGCACGACCGCGCCTACGTCGACGACGTGCTGTCGCTCGCGTGTGCGAACGGCTTCGGCACCCGCGACGCGGGGGTCGCCGCCTCGCTGCCGTACACCACCGGGGCGATGCTCGACGGCGCGCGCACGGCTCTGGCCGAGCGCACGGCGGTGTGCGCGCCGGTGTCGGGCTTTCACCACGCGGGCTGGTCGCGCGGCGGCGGCTTCTGCACCTTCAACGGGCTTGCGGTCACGGCGGTGGCGCTGCGCGCCGAGGGCCTCGCCGAGCGGGTGGCCATCTTCGACTGTGACCAGCACTACGGCGACGGCACCGACGCGATCCTCGAGCGCATGGGGCGCCCGAGCTGGATCCGACACTTCACCGCCGGGGCCGAGTATCACCACCGCGGGCAGGTGAAGGCCTTCTTCGCGCGCCTCGAGGCAGAGCTGCGCGCGCTCGGCGAGTTCGACGTGCTGCTCTACCAGGCCGGCGCCGACCCCCACGTCGACGACCCGCTGGGCGGCTGGCTCACCACCGCACAGCTGCGCGAGCGCGACGCGCGCGTCTTCGAGGGCGCAGCCCGCGTCGGCATCCCGCTCGTGTGGAACCTCGCGGGCGGCTACCAGCGCGACCCCGACGGCGGCATTCGCCCCGTCCTCGCGATTCATACGAACACGGCACGGGAGCACCTCCGGGTGTTCTGCGGTCACTGAAGGTCAGGCAGATGTCAGCGCTGCGCCCCCGCGGCGCGTCTGGAATGGTGGAGGTTCCTCGATGAAGAAGCCCGAGAAGAAGCCCCGCGCGAAGGTCGACCCCGCCCTGGTCGACGCCGCCACCTTCATGCTCTACGAGGTCGCCGCGCTGCTCGCGCAGGAGGTCGAGGAGAGCGGCGAGGTGGACCAGTTTCTTATGTCCATGGGGTCCATCTGCGCGTCGGACATTCCCCGCGAGGCGAGCGTGGGCCGCGCGCGGCTCGTCGCGCTCGGAGCGGCGCTGCGCGACGAGCTGGAAGCCGATGTGCAGCTCTCCGCGGCGGGCGCGCTCTATCAAGAGCTCATCGATGTGCAGAGCGAGCTCGCATGGCGCCTCTCGCCCTTTCGCACGCTGCCCGAGGCGCTGCGCGAGGGGCTGCCCGGCGAGGCCACCTACGACGACATCGTGCCGCTCGCCGGCGCTGCGCAGAACCTCGCCCGCTTCCTGTACGAGGCCCGCGCGCTCCCGGCCCCGCTGGCGCGCCGCGCCGCGCGCGCGAAGCGCTGGGCCCACGACCTCGTCACCGTCGACGAGGGCGGTCGCACCGAGGCCTTCGAAGAACTCTACAACTGGTCGTTGGACCCCGCCGAGCCCATCGCCGTCGCGGCGCCGACCGTCGCGGCGCCGACCGTCGCGGCGCCGATCACACCGGAGGCCGGGTGATGGCTGGCACCACGCGAACGAGAGCTCTCACGCCCTCGGTGCAGGCGCCGCGCGCGGGTCTGTCACCGGGCTCGCTCCGCCTCGTCGTGTGCGTCGCCGGGCGCACCGCGATCAGCCATGACGACTTCGAACGTCTTTGTCGCGCCCTCGACGTCGGCGACGGGGCGGGCGACGACGTCTGCACCGTGCTCACCCGCACCCCGGTGCTTGTGGAGGGGCTTCGCATGGCCACCGTCCGCGAACTCCTCCGGCACATCGTGGACCCCGAGCGCGCCCTGAGCCTCGCACACCTCGTTGCGGGCGGCGACGCGCTCCTCACCGACGCCCAGCGCCGGGCCCTCGACACGCCGCTGCCTGTGCGCGAGACCGCTCCGGGGCTCTGCCTCGGCCGCCGCCGCGACGGCCGCACGCAGGAGGCCTACCAGCGCGCCCTGCGCCTCGCCGAAGCGCCGCAGGAGCGCACGCGCCTCGCCGCCTTCGTCGACGTCGACCGCGCGGTCGTGAAGCTCCGCGAGGCGCTCGAGGCCGTCGCTCCCCGGCGACTCTTCGAAGCCGCGCGGCTCCCTACCTTCGCACGCGCCGCCCTCGACGCGTGGGACGCGCTCGCCGCGCGCGGCGACGAAATTCTCATCGTGCGCGACGTCACGGGGGCCCCCCATCGCGCCTTCGTGCGCACTCGATCCAACAAGGGCGTGCTCGCCGAGGCCCTCGGCCTCGGGCCCGCCGAGCTCCGCGCGTCGGAGATGCACTACGACGCCATCACGGCGTCGGCCGCGGTCGATGCGCGGCACGGCGAGCCCAGCCACCCGCGCGCCCTGCTGCGACGCCTCGCGGCGCCGCAGGCGCGGCGTCGGCGCTAGACACGGCGGGCGCACCAAATCTGCTTGAATTCTCGGGGAGTCGCGATAGGGGCGATTCATAGAGAGCTCCAGTCCCCCGAACGCAGGTGCGGTGCTCGCGAAGCACTTCGAGACGCTTCACGACCCTCGCGTGGCGCGTGGTCGTTTGCACCCGTTGCTCAACGTCGTCGTGATCGCACTGCTG
>CANMAT010000623.1 GCA_947494865.1 Deltaproteobacteria bacterium | reverse complement strand
TCGATCGCGATCCAGCGCGCGCCGTGGGTGTCGATCATCTCGTCGATCCACCCGCGAAACGCGCGCTCGAAGGCGTAGGGCCGCAGGCGCGCGAACACGCGACGAAACGTATCTGCCGAAGGGATTCCGTTCGGCAGGGTGAGCATCTTTCGGAGCATCGGCTCCTTCGACGAGGCCCAGTCGTAGATCTCATCCCACGCCTCGGCGCCGCAGAGAATCGCCATCAGCGTCATCAGCAGGACGTCGAGAGCCAGGTTGTCACACAGCGACGCTTTGCGACGGTCGGTGAGCTCCGAGAGGTGGCGGACGAGCGAGGTGCGAGCCAGGGATTGACGCGGCGCAGCCATACCCGCCGATCACCCGGAGCTCCGCGAAACTCAAGCGGAATTAATGCGCCAGCCCTGAGGCGCACCCGATTCGAGATCAGGTTCGCGAACTGAGCAATGCGAATGCGAGCATCGCGATGCCGCCCAAGAAGAGAAGCGCGGCGAACACGATGCCGACATACCGAGACGTGTTGCGAGGGCGGGTCTTCGACGCTTCGCCCGGGACCGTCGCCGTTCCGTCAGCCCCCAGCACAATCATCACCGTGCGTTGTCGGTTGTCGGCAATTTCAGCGCCTGCCGTGACAGGTGCATCGCCCGGGGGCGGCTGCGCAGCTCGCGCTTGGATCACCGCGCGCGCTAAAGGATATTGCATCAAAAACTGCGATCCGTGAGGCTCCAAGAGCACGTCTTGGAGCGCATGTTGCACAGTATCCATCGTGGGAAACCTGTGCTCTGGGTTGCGTCCCATCGCGCATAGGATCACAGCCTCCATCGCGGGTGAGATCGTCGGCACGATACGCGATGGAGAGCGAACGCCCTCTGTCATGATCGCGTTCATCGTGGCCTGCGCGCTCTCTCGCTGAAACGGGCTCACGCCCGTGAGCAGTTCGTAGAGGGTGACGCCCATTGCGTAGATGTCCGTGCGCGCATCCACGACGCCGCTGCCGACGATCTGCTCGGGCGACATGTACGCGGGGGTGCCCAACATGGTGATCGGGCCATCACCGTGGAGGGGCTGATTCGCGTCGGCCTCGCCCCGCAGTTTGGAGACACCGAAGTCGACGAGCACGGCGCGCTCGCGCCCCTCGGCGTCGCGTGCCATGAAGATGTTCTCAGGCTTCAGGTCGCGATGAATGATCCCGCGTTGGTGTGCCCGCTCGAGCGCGTTTGCAATGGGGCCAACGATGTGCACCGCTTCGAGTTCGGACAAGCGTCCCCGTCGATACAACTGCTCGGACAAGGGCTGACCGTCGAGGTAGGCCATGACGATGAAGGGCGTACCGTCTTCGGCCTCACCAAAGTCGAGAATCTGAACGATGCTCTTGTGGCCCACCGAAGCCGCAGTGCGCGCCTCGCGCAGGAAGCGCTCGACGGCCCCGTGGTCGCGGACGAACTCGGCGCGGAGCATCTTGATGGCCACCCGGCGGTCCATTTGAACGTGGCGGGCCTCGTAGACGGCGCCCATGCCACCCTCGCCGATGATCCGTACGATCTGGTATTTTCCGGCGACCCGCGTGCCAACACGCTCCGACGGGTGAATCAAACGCATATCCTGCTCCAGTTTCGCAAGCTATGGCGTGCGCTGCAAGGCCAACCTGACCCTGGTGGTTGCGATGCTCCGACGGTCGGTCAGCGAGACGCGCTCGGCGCGAGCGCGCGCCAGCCGATGTCGCGCCGTAGTTGGGCGCCCGGCAGTTCGATTCGATCGGCGGCCTGGTATGCGATCGCGGCGGCCTCCACGAGGCTCGGGGCCGTTGCAGTCACGAGAAGGACCCTCCCGCCTGCGGTGACCCACCCGCCGTCACGGCGTGACGTGCCCGCATGGTAGACCCGGGCCCCGGGAACGGCTTCAGCAAGCTCGATTCCCCGAATGGCGACACCCTCGCGGGGGGCGTCGGGATACCCCTCGGCGGCGATGACGACCGCGATCGCCACATCGTCGCGGACGCGGACAGTCTCCGCGGAGAGCGCGCTCCGTGCTGCAGCATCGAGAAGCGGTGCGAGGTCTCCGTCGAGTCGCGCGAGGAGAACCGCGCACTCGGGATCGCCGAAGCGCACGTTGTATTCGAGCACCTTGGGAGTGCCTGCGTCGTCGATCATCAGGCCTACGAAGAGCACCCCGCGAAAGGGGTGCCCCTCTCTCGCGATGCCGCGCAACGTGGGCTCGACCACTTCGGCGCAGATGCGCGCCACGAGGCGCGGTGTGCATACGGGCACGGGGCTGAAGGCGCCCATTCCACCGGTGTTGGGGCCGTTGTCTCCGTCACGCAGGCGTTTGTGATCCTGCGCGGCGCCGAGCACGACGTAACGCTCGCCGTCGGCGATGACGTGAAACGAGATCTCCTGACCGTCGATGCGTTCTTCGACGACGACCGTTGCGCCAGCGTCACCGAATGCGTGTTGACGAAGCACCCGGTCTAGCGCGTCGAGGGCCTCTTGTGGGGTGTCGCACACAACGACGCCCTTGCCGGCTGCAAGGCCGTCGGCCTTCACCACCACGCGGTGGCCTACCGAGCGCACATACGCAGCGGCTGCGTCGTAGTCCGTGAAGCTCGCATAGGCCGCCGTAGGGATTGCGTGGCGCGCCATGAAGTCCTTTGAAAATGACTTCGAGCCTTCGAGGCGCGCGGCGCCTGCGCCGGGCCCAAAGCAGGCGACGCCTGCGGTCGCGAGACGGTCGGCGATGCCCATCACGAGGGGGCCCTCGGGGCCGACGACCACGAGGTCGACGCGCTCGCGCGTTGCGAGCGAGACGATCCCGTCGAGGTCGTGCGTTGCGACCGGGTGGACCACCGCGTCGCGCGCGATGCCGGAACTGCCTGGCGCGCAGAGCACCGCCTCGACCGACGGGGAGGCCCTGAGACGCGCGCAGAGCGCGTGTTCTCGCGCTCCCGAGCCGATGACCAGAACGCGCATGGCGGTGCGCCTCTCAGTGGCGAAAGTGGCGGGTGCCGGTGAAGAGCATCGCGATACCCCGCGCGTCAGCCGCCGCGATGACCTCCGCGTCCTTGACGCTCCCGCCGGGCTGAACGACCGCGGTGACGCCCGCGTCGGCCGCGCGCTCGAGGCCGTCGGGGAAGGGGAAGAATGCGTCGGATGCCAGCGATGCGCCGCGCGCGAGCGCGCCGGCCTTGCCCGCGGCGACCTCGACCGAGACGACCCGAGACATCTGTCCCGCGCCGACGCCGACCGTGCGGCACTGGTCGCCCTCTGCGCGCGCGATCACGATCGCGTTGGACTTCACGTGTTTGGCGACGGCCCACGCGAAGGCGAGCGCGGCTCGCTCGGCATCGGTGGGGGCGCGCCTTGAAACGACGCGCGCCTGCTCGACCTCGCCGCGGCATCGTGCGTCTCGCTCCTGAAGCAGGAGGCCGCCCGTGACGTGCTTGGTTGTGCGCGCGGCCTCGTCGGCAGCGAGCCACGCGCCCGTCTCGATGAGTCGGAGATTCTTCTTGGTGTGCAGGATCTTGAGCGCCTCGCTCGGGAACGAGGGCGCCACGATGGCCTCGAGGAAGGTCTCGACGAGCGCCTTCGCCGTCTCGACGTCGATCGCGCGGTTGAGGGCCACGATGCCGCCGAACGCGCTCAGTTCGTCGGCAGCCCGCGCCACGCGGTAGGCCTCGACGAGGGAGCCTGCCGTCGCCACG
>CANMAT010000622.1 GCA_947494865.1 Deltaproteobacteria bacterium | reverse complement strand
GTGTGCCGCTTCGCCAACGCCGCCGCGAGCTGCGACGCAGGCGCGTGTCGCCTGGGCGCATGCGTCGCGGGCTTCGCCGACTGCGACGGCAACGCGGCCAACGGCTGCGAGGTGAACGTCGACGGCGACAACGGCAACTGCGGGCGCTGCGGCGGCGCGTGCGGCGCGGGGCAGGTCTGCTCGCGCGGAGCCTGCGCGGCCACCTGCGGCGTCGGCACGACGACCTGCGGCAGCGGCTGCGCGAACACGGCCTCTGATCCGATGAACTGCGGGGCTTGCAGCGCGGCGTGCGCGCTCGCGCGGGTGAGCGTGAACGCGTGCGCCGCGGGGCGCTGCGTGGTGGGCGGCTGCGAGGCGGGCTTCGCCGACTGCGACGGCGCCGCGGCCAACGGCTGCGAAGTGAGCGTGCGCGCGACGGACGTGAACAACTGCGGCGCGTGCGGCGTGATGTGCCGCTTCGCCAACGCCGCCGCGAGCTGCGACGCGGGCGCGTGCCGGCTGGGCGCGTGCGCCGCGGGCTTCGCCGACTGCGACGGCGACGCGGCCAACGGCTGCGAGGTGAACACCCGCACCGACAACGGGAACTGCGGCCGGTGCAGCGCGCCTGCGGCGTCGGCGGCCTGCGCCGCGGGCCAGGTGTGCAGCGCGGGCGCGTGCGCGGCCTCGTGCGGCGCGGGCGCGTCGGCGTGCGCGGGCGACTGCGTGAACACGGCGTCGGACCCGCTCAACTGCGGCGGATGCGGCGCTCGCTGCGCCCTCGCGAACGCGAGCGTGAGCGCGTGCGCCGCGGGGCGCTGCGTGGTGGGCGGCTGCGAGGCGGGCTTCGCCGACTGCGACGGCGCCGCGTCCAACGGCTGCGAGGTGAGCGTGCGCGCGACGGACGTGAACAACTGCGGCGCGTGCGGCGTCGTGTGCCGCTTCGCCAACGCCGCCGCGAGCTGCGACGCGGGCGCGTGCCGGCTGGGCGCGTGCGCCGCGGGCTACGCCGACTGCGACGGCGCCGCGGCCAACGGCTGCGAGGTGAACACCAACAGCGACAACGGGCGCTGCGGGCGCTGCGGCGCCGCGGGGGCCTCGGCGGCCTGCGGGGCGGGCGAGGTCTGCACCGCGGGGGTGTGCGCGGCCACGTGCGGCGCGGGGCTCACCGCGTGCGCGGGGGGCTGCACGCTCACGAGCTTCGACCCGAGCCACTGCGGCGGCTGCGGCGTTCGCTGCGCGCTCGCCAACGTGGCCACGCAGGCCTGCGCGGCAGGGGCGTGCGTGGTGGGCGCGTGCGCCGCGGGCTTCGCCGACTGCAACCGCGCCGCGGCCGACGGGTGCGAGGCGAACACGAGCACCGACGCGGCGCACTGCGGCGGCTGCGGGCGCGCGTGCGCGGCGGGCCTCGTGTGCGCGGCGGGCTTCTGCATGATGCCCTGCGCGGCGGGGCTCACCGCGTGCAGCGGCGCGTGCGTCGACACGCGGAGCAGCGCGTCGCACTGCGGCGCGTGCGGCGTCGCGTGCCCGGCGGTCGCCAACGGCGCGCCGGCGTGCAGGGCGTCGACCTGCGGGGCGACGTGCGCGGCGGGCTTCGGCGACTGCGACGGGTTGCTGGCCACCGGGTGCGAGGCCTCGCTGGCGACGAACTCCCACTGCGGCGCGTGCGGCGTGGCGTGCCCGACGGGCTACGCGTGCGCGGGCGGCGTGTGCGAGAGCGTGGCGTGCCCCCCCAGCGCGCCGTGCAGCGGCGCGGCGTGTCCGACGTCGTGCGCGGCGCTCTTCGGCGAGACGTGGGAGGCGGGGCCCGACGCGTGGACGACTACGCAAGGCTCGCTCTCGGTGCCCCTCGCGACGGAGGCCGGTCCGTGCGGGGGAGCGTTTCTGCGCGAGACCGAGCGCGTCAACGGCGGGCGGGTGTTCACGCGCTCGGCGGTGCCCGTGGTGGGCGGCCGCACGTACTGCCTCTCGAGCTGGGTTCGGGGGAGCGCGGGCGCCGCGCCCTTCGTCGGCATCAACAACTCCGACGCGAGCGCCGCGATCGGGACGGAGCACTGGCTCATCGGGCTCCCGTGCTTTCCGACGGGGCTCGACGGTCAGCCCGCCGCGCCCGTGACGGCCGACGGGAACTGGCGCTGGCTCGCGCGCCAGTTCGTCATGCCCGCGGCCTACACCCACGTGCTCGTGAAGGCGCATCTCTGGATCGGCGGCGCCCTCGGCACCGCAGATTTCGACGGCATTCAGCTCATCGAAGGCCCTTGCCCGCCGGCGCCCGCGACGGTGTGCGCAGCGGCCGTGTGCCCCTAAACCCCCCTCTCACCGATTCGCCCGCACGGTCAAAGGTTCGCACTGCCATGGATCGCACCTACCTCTCTTCGAAGTCTCGTGCCTCGGCGTCGCGCTGCGCGGCCTCGACGTGCGCGCTGGCGGCCGCGCTTCTGATCCCGACCGCGGCGGGCGCACAGGCGCAGCGCGTGTCGCTCCACCTCGAAGGCGGCGCCACGGGGCTCGTCGGCGCGCCGCAAGGCGACCTGTTCAGCGTCGGCGGCAACGGCGCGGCGCGCCTCGCGGTCCGCCTGTTCGGCGCCTTCGGGCTGCACGCCGTGGCGGGGCTCCACGTGTGGCCGTCGGCCCGCGACGGGGGCACGCCTGCGAGCGCGTGGATGTTCGGCGCGGGCCTTCGCCTCACCCCGCGGATCGGCGACCTGGGTGTGGTGCTGCTGGAGTTCGAGGCCGGCGGGAGCGTAAACGGCGCGGAGCAGCGCGCGCTCCCCTTCGTGGGGGCCGGCGCGGGCGTACTGTTTCGCGCGGCCGACGTGCTCGACGTCGGCCCGGTCGTGCGTGTCGGTGGCATTCTGCCGAACGCGATCGAGTCGGTCAGCAACAGCGGCACCGGCGCTGCGACGTACTGGAGCGCGGGTTTGAACTTCGCGCTGCACCTCCCGGAGAGGCGCACCGAGGCGCCGCCGCCCGATCCCGCGCCGCAAGACGTGGCCGCGCCCTCGGAGCACGCCGCGCCTTCGGAGCACGCCGCGCCCTCGGAGCACGCCGCGCCTTCGGAGCACGCCGCGCCTTCGGAGCACGCCGCGCCTTCGCACGACGAGCACGCTGCCCCCGAGGCGCCTGCGGGCGATGGGGGGACGACCGACTTCCCTGCGACGACGCTCGCGTTTCAGGCGCACAGCGCTGCGCCGGCCGACGCCGAGGTTTTTCAGCAGTCCGTCGCGCAGCTTGCGGCCTATCTCCAGGCGCACGCCGAGGTCGACCTCGTGGCGATCGAGGCGCACACGCACGCGCACACGCTCGAGCGCCGCAATGAGCGCCTCTCGAACGAGCGCGCGGCCGCCGTCCGCGGCGCCCTCGTCGCCGCCGGTGTGGCGGGCGAGCGCGTCGTCGCCACGGGATACGGCTCGCTCTGCATGGGCGCCGCCCCGGAGCGCACCGTGGTCTCCGTCGCGCGGGTGCGCGGCGCCCTCGTCGAGGGGGCCTCGTTCGGCTGCGCGTTCGGTCGCGCGCTCACGCCGGTGAGCCTCCGCGCCCGCCGCCGCTGATACGCGTCGAAGCTCAGCGAGCCTTCGCGCGGAGGGCCCACGCGCCCGCCGCCAGGGCCGCGAGCACCGCCACGGCGGGCAGCCAGGGCCGTGCGCGGCGCGCCGGGGCAGGCGATGGTGCGGCCGCGGCCTGCGGCGCGGGGCCCGGGCGCAGCAACGCGGCCTCG
>CANMAT010000621.1 GCA_947494865.1 Deltaproteobacteria bacterium | reverse complement strand
GAAGACGAGCCCGATCACCGTGCCGACCGGCATGCCCTTCTTCTTCTGCGCCTCGATGAGCGCGAGCTTCTGCTCGTGCTCCATCTTGGCCTGGAGCTCTCTCTCACGCTGGGTAGACTCGGCCTCGAGGCGAATGCGCAGCTCGCGCTCTTCGGCCTCGCGACGGCGCCGCTCCTCCTCCTCTTGGCGACGGCGCTCCTCCGCGACGCGAGCCTCTTCGGCCGCGCGAATCTTCGCGGCCTTCTCGTCTTCTTCGCGGCGGCGCTGCTCCTCTGCGCGGAGCTTGATGTCCTCCTCCGCGCGGCGCTTCGCGTCGTCTTCCTGCTTGATCCGCTCTTCTTCAATCTCCATCAAACTCCGGAGAGAGAACAGAACGGAATCCTCTTTCTGCTGGCTCATCGAGCTTTTCCTCCGTCGGGGGGGAGAACCACTTTGTACGTGAGAAACTTTTGCTACCAGTGGGATTTTGCTGTGTCAACCACTCGAAGCGGCGCTCGCGAAGACGCCGCCGATGTGCTTCACCTGCGGGGGCGCCGGGCGGGCGTGGTTCGCGCGCCGTCATCCATCGCGAAGGGGTCGGGGCCCTCGCCGTCGATGTCGATCGTCGGGGCCTCGTTGGGCGTCCGCCGCGGGGTGCTTCGAACGCGCTGCGGCGTGGCCGCGCTGTGGGCCGCCGAAGGCGCCGCCGGGGGTGCCACGGCGGGCGCAGACGGCCGCCCCGCCTCGCGGATGCGCGCGGCGATGGCCTCGTGCTCGGCCCGCGCGTGGTCGCGGTCGGCCTCGGCGCGCGCAGTGCGGGTGCGGAGATCGGCGAGGCGGGCGTAGTGGCTGGCGACCATGGGGCGATACGCACCGTAGTACCCCGCCGCAGCGAGCGCGCCGAGCCCACCGAGCACCAGGGTCGCCAGGAGGGGTGCGCCCACGCCGCGGCGAGACGCGCGCGCGATGTCGGCCATGGCGCGGGCGTGGGCCTCGGCGCGCTCGATCTCGCGAACGGCGCGCTCGCCCTCGGCGTCGGCGCGGAGTTGCAGTTCGCGGGCTTCGCGGGCCTCGCGGGCGACGAGGTCGTCGGACTCACGGCGGCGCTGCTCGGCGTGGCGCTCGGCCTCGAGGGCGGCCACACGCTCTGCGGCTCGGCGCTCTGCGTCGGCGAGCGCGGCCTCGCTCCGGAGCGCGCGGGTCCGCTCGGCCTCGTCGGCCCTGCGAGCCGCCTCGCGGACGCGCTCAGCTTCGATGCGTTGAATCTCTTGGATCGAGGTGAGTACCGAGTCGTCGCGTGTGCTCGCCATGGGGGAATGCCTCCGGTGGGTGCCGCTCGCCGCTCGGAAGCGGCCCGTAGGTAGACTCTGACGACCGTGCAGATGAAAAGTTTTGCTACAGAGCGAAGTTTTTGCGAGCGCTGTTACATAATAACCAAAAACATTGGCCACAACTGTAACGCTGAGGTCAGGGCTGCTCCTTGTCGGGCGACAGGCTGCGACGCGATCGCGCGGAGGACAGCGCGTCTATGTTGCAGCGCAACATACTCTTGCCATGGCGTCGGCGAGGGCACTAGAACGCGCGGCTACAGGAGACCGAAGCTCATGGAACTCAAAGACCTCAAGATCATCGTGACGGGCGGCGCGCAGGGCATGGGCGCCCATTTCGTTCACCGCCTCGCCGAGGCCGGCGCACAGGTGGCGGTCGGCGACGTGAAGGAGGAGGGTCTCGCCGCGGTGGTCGAGGCGGGCAAGGGGCTGCCCGGGGCCATCCACGCACGCAAGCTCAACGTGGCCGACGAGGCCGACGTGATCGCCTTCGTGGCATGGGCGCACGAGGCGATGGGCGGGCTCAACGGTCTCATCAACAACGCGGGCATCCTCCGCGACGGACTGCTCGTGAAGCGCGACCGCGAGACGGGGAAGGTGATCAAGCTCACCCGCGAGCAGTGGGACGCCGTGATCGGCGTGAACCTCACGGGGGCGACGATGGCCGTGCGCGAGGTCGTGGCGAAGATGGTCGAGACGGGCGCCCGCCCCGGCGTGATCGTGAACATCTCGTCGATCGCCCGCCATGGCAACCGCGGCCAGTCGAACTACACCGCCGCGAAGGCCGCGCTCGCCGCCAACACGGTGACCTGGGCGCGCGAGTTCGGCGCCTTCGGCGTGCGCGTGGGCGCGGTCGCCCCGGGCATGATCGAGACCCCTATGACCCAGGGCATGAACCAGAAGGCACGCGACGCCCTGGTGGCCAACATCCCCGTCGGTCGCATCGGCGTTCCCGAAGATATCTGGCGCGCGGTGAAGTTCGTGCTCGAGTGCGACTACTTCAACGCCCGCACGATCGACGTCGACGGCGGCCTTTCGATGTAGCCTCCTCGTGCGTCCGTCGACGCGCGTGCACCCTCCTCATCCAGTCCTCCCTCGTTGATCGCCCCCCGCCGCCGCGTCGCAGCGCTCTTCGTGCTCTCGGGCGCGAGCGGGCTGGTGTTCGAAGTCATCTGGGTGCGACAGCTCGCGCTCTGGGTCGGCCACGGCACCGTCGCGGTGAGCCTCGTCGTCGCGGCCTTCCTCGCGGGCCTCGTACTCGGCAGCGTGCTCGGAGGGCGCCTCGCCGATCGCGGCGGTCGCCTCGTGCGCGTGTACGCAGCGCTCGAGGCCGTCACGGGCGTCGCCGCCCTCGCGGTGAGCGCGCTCCTCTCGCAGGCGGCGCCCCTCTCGATGTGGGTAGCCGACCACGGGCCCGTCGTCGCAACGTCGCTCTTCGCGCGGGTGCTGGCAGGCTTCGTCGTGGTGCTCGTGCCCACCGCCGCGATGGGCGCGACGCTCCCGGTGCTCACGCGGCACCTGGCGCGCGAGAACGCTCGCGTGGGCGCCCCCCTCGCAACCCTCTATGCGCTCAACACCCTGGGCGCGGCAGCGGGGTGCGCGCTCGCGGGCTTCGTGCTGCTCGGCGCGATCGGAATGCTCCGCACGGCGCTCGTGGCCTCATGCGCGAACCTCCTTGTTGCCGCCCTCGCCGCGACGCTCGATCCCACGACCACCCCCCCCGCGGCAGCGCCTCTGGCAGTCGCCGACGACGCCCCGCGCGACCTCGATCCCCTCGCGGCCATCGCGGCCGCCACGGGCTTCGCCGCCATCGCGTGTGAAGTGCTCTGGTTTCGCGTGCTTCACGCGTTTGTACAGTCGTCGACGTACGCCTTCACCCTGCTACTGGTGGTGTACCTCTGCGGCCTCGTGCTCGGCGGTGCCCTCTTCGCGCGACGCTTCTCGGCGCACCCGCGCCCGTGGAGCCTCCTCGCCGACGTGCAGTCTGCGCAAGCCGCCGCGACGCTGCTGTCCGTCGCCCTCCTCGGCCGCGCGTCACTCATCGCAGGGGCGCTCTCGCGCCGCGCCGCGACCGGCGACGCCGACCTCATGCACCTCGCCCTCGGAGCCGTGGTGATCCTCGGCCCAGCCACGGTGATGGGCGTGAGCTTTCCGCTGGTGGCCTCGCTCGGTGCGCGGGCGGGCCGCGGGGTCGGCCGCGGGGTCGGCGCGCTCGCCGCGGCAAACACCCTGGGGGGCGCGCTCGGGTCGCTCGTCACGGGTCTCGCGCTCATTCCGCGGGTCGGCACGCTCCGAGCGTTTATCCTCGCGACCGCGCTCTCGCTGGGGGCCTCGCTCGTCGCGCGGTGGCGCGCGTCGGGTTCGCTGTCTCTCCGCGGCGACGAGGGT
>CANMAT010000620.1 GCA_947494865.1 Deltaproteobacteria bacterium | reverse complement strand
GCGATGGCCGACCCGCACCTGTCGCGCGCGGCGCTCCTCGACGAGAGCCTCGAGTGGATCTTCGAAGTGACCTTCTTCGCGCGCCTCGGCGCCGCCGAGCAAGACGCGCTCCTGGGTGCCATGGTGTGGCGGCGCTACGCGCCGGACCAGGTGCTCGTGCCCGAAGGCGTCCCCACGCGCGGCGTCGACCTCATCGTCGAGGGGCGCGTGGCGCTCGAGCGGGGCGCGCCCGCGACGGCGCTGCGCACGCTGGGCCCCGGGCAGCTCGTGGGCGAGCGCTCGCTCCTCCGCGGAGAGCGCACCGTGGCCACGGTGCGCGCGGTGGGGCCGGTGCGCGCGCTGCACCTCGCGCCCGACGCCTTCGCGCGGCTGCTCGCCTCGGTGACGGGCCTACGCCCGGCGCTCGAGGCGCTGGTGACGTTGCGCGAGCGCGCGCAGGAGCTCACCGAGCTCCTCTTGCGCAACCCGATCTTGCGGCTCCTGGGGCGCGAGGGGCTCGAGCGACTGCTCGACGCCTCGACGCTCGAGCGCGCGTCGGCGGGCCAGCGGCTCATCTCCGCGGGCGACCGGGGGCGCGACGTGTTCCTGCTCGTCGAGGGGCGCCTCGCGGTGTACGCGCCCTCGGTGGCCGGCGCGCCGCGCGAGCTCCTCGCCACGGAGCGCCCCGGCGCGATGATCGGCCACGCCGCCGCGATGCTCGAGTCGCCCCGCACGGCCGACATCGAGCCCCTGGAGCCCTCGGAGTTCCTCGTGGTGCCCGCGCGGGCCTTCATGGACATCGTGTCGCAGAGCCCCTCGCTCCAGCGTCGCCTGTACCAGCAGCTCGCCGCGATGGACCTCCGCGCCGACGACGCCCGCCGCGCGCGCGGCGCCGGCATGCTCGTCTCGGTGTACGGCACCCGCGGCGGCGTCGGGGCCACAACGCTCGCCTACGGCCTCGCCGCGGAGCTCTCGGCCGCCTCGCCGGTGGTGCTCGTCGACACGGGCGGCGCCGCGTCGGCCGCGCGCCTCGGGCTCACCGCGCGCCGCGCCGAGGCCCGCGGCGTCGCCTACTTCGCCGCCAACACGCCCGCCTCGTGGCGCTTCGCCCTCGCGTGGCCCGTCGACCGCGCGCACACCCGCGCCCTCCTCGACGCGCTGCGCGCCGAGCGCCCCGACGCGCACGTGCTCGTGGCGGCCTCGTCGCGCGACGCCCTCGACGCGAGCGCGATGGAGTCGTGCGAGGCCGTGGTGTTCGCCCGCCCCGACGACGACGTGTCCGACCACGGGGCGCGGCACACGCAGTTTCGCGTCGAGGCCCTGCGCGTGCGGCCGGGGCTCACCGCGCTGCCCTACAGCGGCCCGTCGGCGGTGCGCGTGCCCGACGACCCGACCTGCGCGGCGCTGTTCTGGCGCTCCGGCGACGTAGAGATCTTGCGCGACGAGTCGAGGCCGCTGGGGCGCGCGTGCCGGCGCCTCGCGCGCGTGCTCCTCGGGCGCTCGGTGGGCCTCGCCCTCGGCGGCGGCGGCGCGCTGGGCTTCGCCCACATCGGGCTCCTCCGCACGCTCCGCGCGGCGGGCATCGCGATCGACTGCGTGGCGGGCTCGTCGTTCGGCGCCATGGTCGCGGGCGTGTACGCGGCGGGCGGGCTCGAGGCCCTCGAGGAGCTCATCGCGCAGCGCAGGCGCCTCCAGGTGCACACCTGGGCGGGCATGGTGTCGTCGAGCGCCATCGAGCGCTTCGTCGACACGCTCGTCGGGCGCAAGCAGATGACCGAGGTCGAGGTGCCCTTTCTGCCCGTCGCGATGGACCTCTTCACGGGCCGTCAGGTGGTGCTCCAGCGCGGCACCATCGGCGAGGGCGTGCGCTCGTCGGCGTGCCTCCCGGGGCCCTTCGCGGCGTGGCGCCGCGGCTCGTGGCGCCTCGCCGACGGAGGGATCATCAACAACGTGCCCGCCTCCGTGGTGTGGGAGGCCGGCGCGCACTTCATCGTGGCTTCGAACACCATTCCGCGCGCGATGTCGCCCGACGCGCGGCTGCCGCCGTCGCTCGGCTCGCTCGAGTCGCAGCTGCGGCGCTTCGACGACATGCTGCGCGCGACGTATTTTCTCATGTCGCAAGCGGGCAGAGACCGCTCCACGCTGGCCGACTACGTGTTCGACCTCGATCTGCCCATGTACTCGGTGCAAGACATGATGTTCGGCGCCGTGATCGCCGACGCGGGGCAGCGCCAGGCGGAGCGCGAGCTCGACGACATTCTCGAGGCGTGGCGCACGGACACGTCGGCCCGCACGCAGGGCCTCGCGGCCGCCTCGACGGTGCGATGATTCCAACGTGAAGGTGCGCGGAGGGCCGCGAAGGTGTAGACGCTCGGGCGTCGCAGACGCTCCGACGATCTGCGACCCGTCTCCAATCCCGCGCGCGGGAGAACGATGGCCCATCGCGGCCGCGCGTCGCGCGCAGTCACTTTCGTCTGGTGCTCATGAACTTCGAAGATCTCAACCTGCTCCCTGCCCTCGTGCGCGCCGTGCACGCCGAGGGTTACACGACCCCGACGCCCATTCAGGAGCGCGCCATTCCGCACGTGCTCGCGGGCAAGGACCTCCTCGGCCTCGCGCAGACCGGCACGGGCAAGACCGCGGCCTTCGCGCTGCCCATTCTTCAGCGCCTCGTGCAGTCGCACGTCGACCCCGCGACCGTTCCCGTCGACCGCAACGGCCGCCGCGCCGCGCGCCCCATCCGCGTGCTGGTGCTCACGCCCACGCGCGAGCTCGCCACGCAGATCGGCGACAGCTTTGCCACCTACGGCAAGAACACCCACATCCGCCACGCGGTGATCTTCGGCGGCGTCGGTCAAGAGCCGCAGGCGCGCGTGCTCCGCGAGGGCATCGACGTGCTCGTGGCCACGCCCGGTCGCCTCCTCGACCTCTACCAGCAGGGCCTCGTGCGCTTCGACCGCCTCGAGGTCTTCGTGCTCGACGAGGCCGACCGCATGCTCGACATGGGCTTCATTCACGACGTGCGCAAGGTGATCGCCGCGCTGCCCGCGAAGCGCCAGACGCTCTTCTTCTCGGCCACGATGCCCCCCGAGGCGCAGAACCTCGCCGACAGCATTCTCAAAGACCCCGCGCGCGTCGCCGTGGCCCCCGTCTCGTCGACCGCCGAGCGCATCGCGCAGACGGTGTACTTCGCCGAGAAGGCCGACAAGCGCCGCCTCCTCGAGCACCTCCTGCGCGACCCCGCCATGGCGCGCACGCTGGTGTTCACGCGCACCAAGCACGGCGCCAACCGCGTGGCTGAGGGCCTCGAAGAGTCGGGCGTGCCCGCCGCGGCCATTCACGGCAACAAGTCGCAGGGCGCCCGCGAGCGCGCCCTCTCGCGCTTCAAGTCGGGCGAGATCCGCGTGCTCGTGGCGACCGACATCGCCGCGCGCGGCATCGACATCGACGGCATCACGCACGTGATCAACTACGAGCTCCCCGAGGTGCCCGAGACGTACGTGCACCGCATCGGCCGCACGGCACGCGCGGGCGCGTCGGGCATCGCGCTGTCGTTCTGCCAGTTCGACGAGCGCCCGCTCCTGTCGGACATCGAGCGCCTCACGCGCCAGAAGGTGCCCGTCGTCGGCGATCACCCCTTCGTGTCGACGGCCACCTCGGCGCCACCCTCCACGGAGCCCGAGCGCCGCTTCAACAACGGCCGCGGGCAGCGCTCGGGCT
>CANMAT010000619.1 GCA_947494865.1 Deltaproteobacteria bacterium | reverse complement strand
GATGGCCGGGTCGAGCTTCGCCAGGAGCAGGCTGCGCGCGGGGTCGCCGGGCGCCACCACCATCCGCGCGCGGTCGCAGTTGCCGCGCGTCATCGAGAGTCGCGCCAGGACGCCAGGGGACTCGAGGTCGACGCCGCCGCGGCGGACGGCGCGGGCGTGGCAGTCGCCGGTGGCGCAGCGGGCGGCGAAGAGGCGCTCGACGAAGCCCTCGCCGCAGGCGGCGGGGGCGTCCATCGCGTCCGTCGGGGACAGCGTGTCGGCGACCGCGTCCGCGGCGGCGATGTCGGCGCGCGGCGGCGCGTCCGCGGCGGCGTCGGGCACGAGCGCCTCGTTGCCGACGGAGCACCCGAGCGTGAGCGCGAGGAGAAATATCGAGACGCGGCGCACCGAAGGTATCTATCATCGAACGACCCCACGCGACGAGGGCTCTCCCCATGATCCGCCGCTCCCTGCTCGCCGCGCTCGCGCTCGCCGCCTGCGCCGGCGAAGGACGCCTCGAAGACCCGCCCGACGCGACCCCCGCCGACGCGACCGTCGCGCTCGACCGCCCCGCGGCGCCCGACGCGCCCGCCCCCGACGCGGCGCCCGCGCCTGACGTCTCCCCCGACGCGGCGCCGACGCTCCCTCCCTTCGCGCCCGCGCCCGCGACGCTCCAGCGCCTCACGCGGCGCCAGTATCAAAACGCCCTGCGCGACCTCCTCGGCGCGTCGATCCGCGTCCCCGCCGACCTCGAGGTCGACACCCCCCTCTACGGCTTCACCACGCTCGGCGCCGCGAGCCTGTCCATCGCCCCGCGCGCCGCCGAGCAGTACGAGGCCGCCGCCCTCGACGTCGCCCGCCAGACCTTCGCCGACGCCGCGCGCCGCGCGGCCTTCGTGGGCTGCGCCCCGGCGGCGCCCGACGACGCGTGCGTCACGGCCTTCCTCCAGCGCTTCGGGCGGCGCGCGTGGCGGCGCCCGCTCGCCGACGCCGAGCTCGACCGGTGGCGGGCAGTGGTGAGCGCGGTGACCCCCCTCTTCCGCGACGTGTGGGCGGGCCTCGAGTACGCCGTCGCGGGGATGCTCGCGTCGCCGGGCTTCCTCTACCGCGTCGAGCTCGGCGGGCCCGACCCGGCGGACGCCTCGCGGCTCCGCTACACGGGCTACGAGATGGCGTCGCGGCTGTCGTTCACGCTCTGGACGACCACGCCCGACGACGCGCTGCTCGACGCCGCGGCGCGAGGCGAGCTCGACACCGCGGCGGGCGTCCGGGCGCAGGCGGCGCGGCTCCTGGCCGACGCGCGGGCCCGCGAGGCCGTCGGGGACTTCTTCGGCGAGTACCTCAAGCTCGACCGGCTGGAGGGCCTGTCGCGCGACCCGACGGTGTTCCCGCTCCTCACGCCGACGCTGGGGCGGTCGATGCGGGCGGAGGTGCTTCGGCTGCTCGACGACGTGGTCTTCGGCCGCGACGCCGACGTGCGGGAGATGTTCGACACGCGGGTCACCTTCGTCAACGACGAGCTCGCGCGGCTCTACAACCTCCCGGGGGTGACGGGCGCGGCCCTCGCGCGGGTGGAGCTCCCGGCGGCGGGGCCGCGCGCGGGGGTGCTCACCACGGCGGGCTTCCTCACGCTCAACGCGCACGCGACGGTCACCTCGCCGACGCTCCGCGGGCGCTTCATCCGGCAGTTTCTGCTCTGCGAGGACATCAACCCGCCCCCCGAGGGCGTCCAGGCCGCCCTGCCGCTGGAGCCGCCCGACGCCCCGCGCCGCACGCTCCGCCAGCGCCTCGAGGCGCTCCACCTCACCGAGCCCACCTGCGCGAGCTGCCACGTTCGCATGGACCCGCTGGGGTTCGGCCTCGAGAACTTCGACGCCCTCGGGCTCTACCGCACCACGGACAACGGCCTCCCGGTCGACCCGCGCGGCGAGGTCGACGGCCGCCCCTTCCGCAACGCGCGCGAGCTCGGGCGCCTGCTCCGCGAGCACCCCCACGTCGCCGAGTGCCTCGTCCGGCAGACGTACCGCTACGCCTCGGGGCACCTCGACACCGACGGCGAGGCGCGCTCGCTCGCGGCCGTCACCGAGGCGTTTGCGGGCGACGGGCACCGGTTCCGCGCGATGCTCGCGGCGCTGGTGTCGAGCGACGGGTTCCGCTACGCCGGGAGGGCGCCATGAGCACTCGGTTCACGCTGCCGCGGCGCACCTTCCTCCGCGGGCTCGCGGGGGGCGCGCTGGTCTCCGTCGCCCTGCCGCCGCTGGAGGCGATGTTCGACGTCCACGGCGAGGCCCTCGCGGGCGGCGACCCCATCCCGACGCGCTTCGGCGTGTGGTTCTGGGGCAACGGCGTCCGTCGCGCCCACTGGACCCCCGACGGGACGGGGGCCGGGTGGACGGCCCGACACGAGACCGAACCCCTCGCCGCACCCGCGCTGCGCCCCTACGTGAGCCCGGTGACGGGCTTCGAAATCAAGACCGCGACGCACCCGCACCACTCGGGCATGGCGGGCATCCTCACCGGGCACCGCTACCACGAGATCGGGCGCGTCCGAGACACCATCGCGTCGACCTTCGCCCAGCCCTCCATCGACCAGGTGGTGGCCCAGCGCTGGTGGTCGAACCCCTCGACCCGCGCCCGCTACCGCTCCCTCGAAGTGGGCGTCTGCCGCTTCACCGGCACCGACGAGGGGACCACCTTCCAGCACCTCTCGCACAACGGTCCCAACAACGTGAACCCCGCGGAGTACTCGCCCCGCGCGGTCTTCGACCGGCTCTTCGGCGGCGGCGCCCTCGCGCCGCAGGTGACGGCCGCGCGCCGCTCCGTCCTCGACGCCATCCGCGGCGACCTCACCGGGCTCCGCGGCCGGGTCTCCACCGCCGACCGCACCCGCATCGACCAGCACCTGGAGAGCATCCGCTCCATCGAGCTGCGGCTGATGACCTCGCCGGCCCTCTGCACCACCCCCGTGCGCCCGGCGGAGGGCTACCCCGACCTCATGGGCCGCGAGCAGATTCAGGAGAAGAACGAGGTGATGTCCGACCTCGTCGCGATGGCGCTCGCGTGCGACCTCACGCGGGTGTTCAGCGTGCTGTTCTCCACCTGCGGGAGCGGCGTGGTCTACTGGATGGCGGGCGCGCGCAACGGGATGCACCAGCTCTGTCACGACGAGCGGGTCGCGGGGGCCGAGCAGCAGCCCACCGTCCACGCCGCCATCCGCTTCACCATGGAGAGCCTCGCCCATTTCCTCAACCGCCTGCGGATGACGCCCGAGGGCGCGGGCAACCTCCTCGACCGCTGCGCCATCCTCTGCACCACCGAGCTCTCCGAGGGCTTCACGCACTCGAACGACGAGTTTCCCATCCTCGTCGCGGGCCGGGCCGGCGGGCGCCTCCGCGGCGGCGTCCACGTGCGCTCCACCACCCGCGAGAACACCTCCAAGGTGCTCCTCACGCTCCTCCGCGCAGTGGGCGACACGAGGGCCTCCTTCGGCGGCGGCCCGGGCGCGACCAGCGAGGTCGTCCCCGGCCTCATGGCGTAGCGCCCCGGCAGCGACTGGCCGCACGAGGCGCGTCGCCACGACGGCAAACCTGTTCGTCGAACAGCCGGCGTGTACACGCACCGCCCGACGGCGCGCAGCCGCTGAAGTGAGCCAGCGTAACGAGCGCGGTGTGGACGGGCAGGGCGCTCCGTGGGGTCGTTCCGCGCGGTCGTGAGAGGGGT
>CANMAT010000618.1 GCA_947494865.1 Deltaproteobacteria bacterium | reverse complement strand
TTTGCCGCGTCCCGCGGCTGTACCACCGGGCTAAGGCACGGCGCCGCACCGGGCAAAAGCCCAGCGCTCCGTGGGCTGTGCGTATCGACTCCCGCAGCCGACGCAATCCAGCGTGGCGCAGGGGTGACGAGCGAGGCGCTCATCGTCTGTTCGCGCCGGGCCTTTGCCCGGTGCGAAGACCTTGTAGTAGCCCGGCGGTGCAGCCGCGGGACGCGGCAAACCCCGGCCTTCGCTTGCGCCGCGCCCGATGAGAATTTGGGGAATGGTGAGGGCTCACCCGCCGGGCGCAAAGGCATCGAAATTCAAAGGACAATTGATGCGCTAGCCCTGCGGCCCTCGCCGTTCTGGATGTCACCGCCTTCGCGGCGCGCTGTAGCATCCGCGGCCACGCATGAGACTCGCGGATCGTTATCGGCTCGTTCGGCGCGTGGGAGAGGGCGGCGGCGGCGGGGTGTACCTCGTCGAAGATCGCCTCGCCGACGGCGCCGTCATGGTGCTCAAGCGCCTCCACGCGCAGGCGCAGGCCTCCCTCGCCCAGTGGATCGTGAACGAGTTTCAGATCCTCGCGCAGCTCGACCTCCCCACCATCGCGCGCGTCTACGACTTCGGCCTCGCCAGCGCCGACGCGGAAGACCCCGGCGGGGCGTTCTTCACCCGCGCCTTCGTCGACGGCTCGCCCCTCGACGACGCCCTCGCGGCCGTCGCCCCCGACGCCCTCGCGGCCCGCGTGCGCGCGCTCGTCGTGTCGGCCGCGTCGACCCTCCGCGAGCTGCACCGCCTCGGGGTCGTACACGGCGACCTCAAGCCCGCCAACCTCATCGTGCCCGTAGACCACGACGACCGCGTGGTGCTCATCGACTTCGGCCTCGCCCACGGCGCCCTCGGCGCCGCCGCCCACGTGCGCGGCGGAACGCTGGGCTTCATGCCCCCGGAGCGCGTGGCCCTGCTCATGGCCGGCGAGGCGCTGCCGCCCGATCCCTGCGCCGACGTGTACTCGCTCGCGGTCACCCTGCGCTGCGCGCTCGCGGGGTCGCTCCTCGCCCACGACGCCGCGGCCCCCGAGCACGTCGCGCGCGACCCCGCCCTGCGCGCGCTGTGGGAGGTGGGAGCCCGCGGAGCCTCGGAAGACCCCGCCCGTCGCTTCGCCACGATGGACGACCTCCTCGCCGCCCTCGGCCACTCGCCCGACGTGCGCGCCGTGAGCGGACGCCGCGTGGTGCTGCGCCCCGAGGGGCGCGAGGCCGAGCTCGGCGTGCTCCTCGATGCTGTGTCGCGCAGGCTCGTCGACCGCGACGCGAGCGTGTCGTGCGTGCTCGTCGAGGGCGCCGAGGGGAGCGGGCGCAGCACCCTCCTCCGCGAGCTCACGTGGCGCGCGCAGCTCCGCGGCGTGCAGGTGCTCCCCATGACGGGCGCGCCGGGAGAGAGCCCCGCGCGCAGGCTCCGCGAGGGCGCTGGGATCCTCGCGGGCTGCGCCGTCGACCCGACGGTGCCCGACGCGCTGGTGAGCACCTTTCGCAGAGCCGCCGCCGTGGCCCCGGTGCTCGTGCTCGCCGACGACCTCGACCGCGCCGACCCCGCCATCGCCGCGCAGCTCCGCTCGATCGCCTACGGCTGCGACGCGGGCGAGGCCCTGCTGGTCATCGCCACGGCCGAAGACACCACGCGCCTCGGCGACCTCGAGCCCGGTCTGCGCGTGGCGCTCGGCCCCCTCGACGAGGCCGCGGTGGCGGCCCTCTGCGCGCAGACCCTGGGCGCCGTCGAGCCCGCCGTCGCCGCGGCGGTTCACCGACGCACGGGCGCGCTGCCGCTGGCTGTGACCGAGGTGCTCGCGGCCCTCGCCCGCGACGCCGCGGTGACGCCCGCCGACGTCGAGCGCGTAGAGGTTCCAGGCCGCGCCCACGATGTGGCAGCCCGCCGCGCGCAGGCGCTCGCCCCCGCCGTGCGCGCCGCGGCCGCCACGGTGCACGCCCTCGGGCGCGAGGCCACCCCCGACGCGCTGCGCTCCCTCGACGTGGCGCGCGAAGCGCTGGAGCGAGCCCGCGACGCCGGCGTGGCCACCACCGCCGCCGACGGCCGCTGGCGCCTCACGCAGACCGCCCTCGGCCCCGCGCTCCTCGACGCGCTCGACGAGGCCGCGCGGGCGACGGTGCTCTCGCGCGCGGCCGCGGCGCTCGACGGCGCGAAGGCCTCGGGCGCCACCCGCTGCGAGGCCTGGACGCGCGCGGGCGATGTTGTGAGAGCCCGTGGGCTCGTGCCCGAGGCGGTGGCCTCGCTGCGGTCCGAGGGGTTGCCCCTCGCCGCGGCGCGGCTCTTCGAGGGCGTGCGCGCGCTCGCGCCGGAGGCTGCCAGCGACGGCGATCTGCTCAGCGAGGCCGAGCTGCTCCACGAGGGCGGCATGGTCGCCGAGGCCGAGGCCCTGGCCGCGCGCGTGGGTGACGGCGACCGCGACCTCGCGCTGCGGGCGCTGCTCCTCCGCGGGAGGCTGCGACGGAGCGCGGGCGACACCGACGGCGCCGAGGCGTTGCTCGACCGCGTGGCGCGCGAGGCCCTCCCGCGCGACCCCGACCTCGCCGCGGAGGCCACGCTCGAGTGGGCGCGGGCCACGATGGTGCGCGGCGCCTACGCCGAGGTGCAGGCGCGCTGCGCCGAGGCGACAGCGATGGCGCGCTCGCCCAAGGTGCGCGCGGCGGCGCGGGCGCTCGGCGGCGTGGCGGCGCTCTACGCGGGCGAAGCGGCGCAGGGAACGGCCATGCTCGAAGCGGCGCGCGGCGAGTACGCCTCGCTGGCGCTGCCGCGTGAGGAGGCCACGCTGCTGGTGTACCTCGCCATCGGGCGCGAGCGCGCGGGCGACCTCGCCGGGGCGCGCTCGCTGCACGAGCAGTCGCTCGATCGGGCGCGGGCCGCGGGCGATCTCCGCGCGATGGTGACGGCGCGCATCAACCTCGGGCACATCGCGCAGCGAACGGGCGACCTGGGCGCGGCGCTCGAGCACAACGAGGCGGCCCTCACGCTGGCGCGCCGGGCGGGCATTCGCACGGTGGTGCCGACGGCGCGGCTCAACCTCGCGAGCCAACTGCTGCGCATCGGGTCGCTCGATCGGGCGCGCGCCGAGCTCGAGGCCGCGCTCGCCCTCGCCCGCGACGCGGGGGCGCGCGACATGGTGGCCGCCGCCACGCTCATGCTGGGCGTCGCGGCGGCGCGCGGCGGAGACACCGCCGAGGGGCTCGCGCGCATCGGCGAGTCGGAGCGGCTGTTCACCGAGCTGGGGCAGCACGACGACGCGGCCGACGCGCTCCTCGACGCGGCCGAGGTGCTGCTCGACCGCGGGGCCACGGGCGACGCGGAGCTCGCCGCCGAGCGCGTGGCGCGCGCCCGGAGCGCGTGCGCCGACCTGGGGCTGCGCGACGCCCGCGCCAAGATGCTCGAGGCCCGCGTGGCGCTCGCGGGCGCCGACGCGCGCACGGCGCTGCGGCTCCTGGGCGAGGTGGTCCCCGCGGCGGAGCGGGAGGACGACTAGGAGATGCTCGCACAGGCCCTCGCCGCGCGCGCGCTGGCCCACGAGGCGACGGGCGCCGAGCTCCACGCGCGCCGCGAGCGCGAGCGCGCCGTGGAGGTGCTCGAGGCGAAGGCCGCGCTCCTGCCGCCGGACCTGCGCAGCGCGTTCTGGAGCGACGCGCGCCGCGCCGCCCTGCGCGCCCACCACAC